>JAFGUR010000180.1 GCA_016938425.1 Fusobacteriaceae bacterium | reverse complement strand
GGAAAAACAATTTAATAAAAGTCCTAAGTTATATCTTGTTATGGGTGAAACATTTAAAATTGAAATGAGGAATTCTATTTATAATTTAAAATCAGAAGAGTTAATATTTGTAAATAGTAATATAATTCATTCGTTAGATGTGAGGGAAAGTTTTGTGATAGAAATAGTTGTTGATACAGACTATTTTAGTATATATAATCCAGGATTTGATAGTATAATCTTTGATGATGAGCCTTTAAATGTCGAAAAGTATGGGGATAAAATAGATACATTGAAAAAATCTATAAAGAGTATTCTTAAAATTTACAATAAGAATAGTTCAAATAATTATCTAGTTTTATTAAATTTAATGATCTCTTTTGCTGAATTTTTAATGACAAATTATATGGTAGATAAAAACCATAAGTTTTCATATATTGGATATAATAATGATAAAGTAAGAAAAGCAATTGAATATATAGATTTAAACTATTCAGATGAAATAAATTTAAATAAAATGTCTAGGATATTAGGAATGAACTCCCAATATTTATCAAGGTTTTTCAAGCAACATTTAGGAGTTGGATTTTTAACATATCTTAATAAAATAAGAGTAAAAAAGTCATTAAAATGTTTACTAAATACAAATAAAAGTATTTTGGAGATAGCAATAGATTATGGATTTAATGACAGTAAAAATTATACAAGAGCATTTAAACAAGAGTTTAGTTTAACTCCTGGAGAATATAGAAAAAGTTCTAAGAATGATACTTTTTTAATAGAAGAAAATTCTGATAATAATGGAAATTATAATAAAGAATTTTTTCTAAAGAAAATAGAGGAATTTATAAAAGAAAAAGATGAAAAAAAACTAGATTATATTGACAAGTCTAGCACAGATTTTAATTATAAATCAGTTCAAGTGATAAAAAAATTTCCTTATAAAAATAGTTTCATGAATATATTTTCTATTGAAAGGGCTTATAGTCTGTTGAGATATGATTTACAGGAGCAGATAGAAAATTCTTATAGAGAGTTAAATTTTAAATATTTAAAATTTGCAGGAATATTTAATGAAGAAATGATGATTTATAATGAAGATGAGTTTGGGGAAGTTGTTTATAATTGGGGATATGTAGATAAAATATTTGATTTTTTAATAAAAATAGGAATTAAACCTTTTATAAATATAGGATATATGCCAGAACAGTTGGCAAGTAAAAAGAAATATATATTTTTTTACAGGGCAAATGTGAGTTATCCTAAATCAATATCGAGATGGAACGAATTGTTAAAATATTTTATTTTACACATGATAGAAAGATATGGGAAAAAAGAAGTAGAAACATGGTACTTAGAAGTTTGGAACAATCCAAATATAGAAGGTATGTACTGGTATGAAAATCAAAATAAATATAATATCTTATTTAAAGAAACGTTTCTCACAATAAAAAAAATATTGCCAAACATTAAAATAGGGGGGCCTTCTATAGCCATTAATTTAGCTACAGACCAAGAAGAAACTTGTAAAAAATGGCTTATTAATTTTTTGACTTATTTGGATGAAAGTCAGATAAATATAGATTTTTTATCAATTCACTCGTATCCTCTTATGCCAAATACAGCAGAGGACGATGCTAATAGTCATATATTAGATAAGCTTAGATATAAGACATTTAAAAGCCTAAATAAAGCTTTTATAAGAGATATAGATTACATGAAAGAAGATATTAAATTTCTGGAAAAAATAATGAAAGAAAAAAATTATGAGGATATACCTATAATTCTTAGTGAATGGAATGCAGAACCAAGTATGGAAAGTAAAATAAATGATACATGTTTTCTAGCATTGTCAATTATTTACAATACTTTAAATAATTTTCATAGGGTAGAAGGAATGATATATTGGACTTTGTCAGATATATTTGAAGAATATGGACATTACAAAAATATATTTCATGGAAATTTTGGACTTTTAACTTCAAATGGTTTGAAAAAGGCATCGTATAATGCATATTACTTACTAAGCAGGCTAAGTGAAAATGTTGTTGAAAGAACAGAGAATTATATTGTAACTAAAAATCTTGAAGAAAATAAATACCAAATTTTGCTTTTTAATTATTCATATTTTGATGAGTTAACAAGATTAAAATTAGGAAGTAAAGGAGATTTTTCCTATAAATCATCAGAAGATATAAAAATATCATTAAATTTAGAAGGACTTGAAAGAGGAATATATAAAGTTAAAACATTATATCTAAACAAAGATAGTGGTTCAGTTTATGATGCGTATAAAAAAATGGGTGAACCAGAAATTATTGATGATGAAATTTTAAAATTTTTAAAAAGTAAAGAACAAATGGAATTAAAAATTTTAAAAGAGGACATTAAAGGAAGTTATACAATACATGAGTCCTTGGAAGCTCAATCAGCAATTCTTATTGAACTAAGTAAAGAATTTTTAAATGTATAAAATAAACGTTGACAATATAAAAAAAAAAGAGTACTATTAGTAAAAATAAAGTATGAAAGGAGTATAAATTATGAAAAGATTTACATGGTGGTGGCAAAACAATTCTTCAAAACAATTAAACTTTGTAGATCAGGTTTTGTCATAATTATGACTTATTAATTTATATTTCCTTAATGATAAACCTGTTATGAAAATAACAGGTTTTTTTTATAAAAGGAGTTTATGACCTGTTCTTTTTAAGAAGAGGTCTTTTTTTATACTTATAAGAAAGTATAAACATTATATAATAAATAGAAATCAAACTATAGAATTTGCATAAAAAAAATTAAAAATAAAAAATTAAATGTGGAGGTAGTATTATGAAGAAATTATTTTTATTACTAATGGGGTTATTAGTTATAGTTGCATGTGGGAAAAAAGAAGATAAGGTAGAAGAGAAAAAAGTGGAAGAAAAAAAAGTTATAAAAATAGGAATAACACAAATTGTTGATCATCCTTCATTAAATGAAATTAGAAAAGGAATAATAGATAGATTGGCAGAACAAGGGTTTAAAGATGGAGAAAATATAGAGATAAATTTTCAAAATGCTCAAGGAGAAATGACTAATGCAAATTTAATCGCTAATGAGTTTACTTCAAAAGTAGATTTAATAATAGCAATAACAACACCATCAGCACAGGCAGCATTAAATGCTACAAAAGATAAACCAATATTTTATTCAGCAGTAACAGATCCAGTGGCAGCAGGATTACAAGGGAAAAATATAACAGGAACAAGTGATGCAACACCAATAGAAGCTCAAATGCTTTTGGCAAAATCATTATTGGGAAATTTTAAAAAAGTTGGAATAGTTTATAATATAGGAGAAGCAAATTCAGAAGTTCAAGTACAAAAGGTAATAGAAATAGGTAAAAAAGAAGGATTTGAAGTAATTGCTAAGGGGATAAATACAGTAAATGAAGTTGCTCAAGCTTTAGATTCTGTAATAGGAGATGTAGATTTTATTTATACACCAGTTGATAATATGGTTGCATCTAGTTATCCATTAATTGTTAAAAAGGCTGAAGAAGTTAAAAAACCAATAATAGGTTCAGTTGCTGATTATGTGAAACAAGGAGCTTTAGCTACAGAGGGTCTAAATCAATATAAAATAGGAGTGCAAACTGCTGATATGGTTATAAAATACTTAAAGGAAGAAAAGAAAATAGAGGATATGCCTTTTGAGACTTTAAAAGAAACAGATTTGGTTATTAATGAGTCAGTAGCAAATAAATTAAAAGTTAAAATAACAGATGATTTAAAAGGTAGAGCACAAATTGTGAAATAATTTATCTTGACAATAGACTCAAATTTTATTATTCTATATGTAGTATGGTTTGGAAAGTTAATTAGTTAATATAAATAATTATGGGGTGATAAAATGAGTAGAAGTAATGTATTACAAATCGTTAGAGACATGAGAAGAAAAAATAAGTTAAAAAGAGAAATGATTGATGTAGATGTAAAAATCAGAGATAATCAAAAAAGAGTAGATTTATTAGAAAATTTATTGTCTTATATGCAAAGCGATATGACTTTAGAAGAAGTAAGTCAAATAATAGAAAATATGAAATCAGACTATGAAGAAAGAGTAGATGATTACATAATTAGAAAAGCTGAATTTTCTAAAGAAAGAAGAGCTATAAATAAAGCAATAAAAGATATGTTAAAAGAAGAAAAAACAAAAACTAATTAATAAAAAGCAACTTTTAGTTGCTTTTTTTATACTTATAGAACTAAGTATACAATGAAATAAGTACGAAATCCCCTAATAAAAAATATAAATTTTAGATATATAGAAAGTAGGAAAAATGTTTTATGTAATAGCTGGAGATCAAAGCAGAGAATTAAAAGAAAAAGAATTAATTGATAAAATTGTTAAAGAAGATATTGGAATAAATCAGAAAATATTCGATGGGCAATTGGGAGAACATGAAGCATTCTTACAACAAGCTTCAACAAATTCGCTATTTGGTGGGCGAGAACTTCTTGTACTTAAAAGGGGAGAAGGAGTAAAAAAGGTAGAAGAAGTAATAAAAGCATTGAGTGCCATAGATTTGGCAAATAAAGAAATTATAATATCCATTGAAACAGATGAAAAAGGATTATCTAAAAAAATTATTGGATTAGTTGAAAGTTTTGGAGAAATTTTTACAATATTGCAAGATAAAAAAGGAGATAAAGGATTAATAGAGTATATAAAAAGTGAACTGAACGTTGATAATAAAATTGCAATAAATCTTGTTGAAATGATTGGAAATAATGTTTTGAAACTGAAGAACGAAATAGAAAAATTGAAAAACTATTTTTATAAACAGGAGTTTAATTTAGAAAAAGCTAAAAAATTGATTTCTATTAATGAAGAGTATAATTTATTTGAACAAGTAGATAAACTTTTGAAAGGGGAGAAAAAATCAGTTATAGATTTTTTAAATAAAGAAAAAAAGGGACAAATTTTTTTATTTTGGCTAGGACAAGAATTGAAAGAATTATTAAAACTATCTCTCTTGGTAAATGAAGGTAAATTAGTTTTTTCTAATAATTACAATCAATTTAAAGTAAAATTTGATGAGAATAGTGACTATTTTAAAGGGAAACATCCTTACAGAGTATTTAAAACTATGGAAAATCTAAAAAATTTTTCTGAGGAGAAATTAAAGAGTTTAATAGGGGATTTATTAGATACAGAATATAAGATAAAAAGTGGTTTTGGAGAAGAAGAAATTTTGATAAATATATTAATCTTAAAAGTATAAATTTTTGTTGACAAACAGTAGAAAAAATAATAAAATCCCAAATAGTAACGATTACTAGCGTTCAGCTGTAAAAAGTTATACAAATTTATTTCGGAGGATAAGAATGGATATTTTTGAGTTAATTGAAAATAGCGATTACGATGCTATCAAGAGAGAGATTGATTCTTTTGACTTAGAATGTGTTAACGATGATGGAGATACTCCATTACATTATGCAGTAAAAAATGAGGATATTGAGTTACTTGAAGTTTTATTAGGGTATGTTCCTGATATTGATGTTGAAAATGAAGAAGGAGAAACGGCGCTTCATTTAGCTGTAAAAACAAGTGATATTGATTTAGTGCAGATGTTAATAGATTCTGGTGCCAATGTAGATGTGAAAGATGGCAAAAAAAGAACTCCAGCAGTATTAGCTAGTCAATTAAAAGAAGATGTAATATACAGACTTTTGAGAGAAGCTGGACAAGAAGAAATGGGTGGGAAAGTAAAAATGAAAAAGGCCAACGCAAGTTGGGAAGATTAATATAAAAACTTCTGAAAACAGAGGTTAAGGCTGTCGATAAATAAAATATCGACAGCTTTTTTTTGTCTTAAAATATTTGGTATATTATTCTTGGAGAGTCTATTAATCAATTGATTTTAGTGTAATTTTATGATTTAATGTCATTATGAATTTGTTTTACCAAGAAAAAGAATAAATTTCTTTACAAAGGAAGGACACAGCTTTTCACAGGTGTAAATAAAAATTAGAATTTTATATAAAATCCACAATATTAAAACTTAGGAGATAAAAGTTTGAATAAAAAAGAAAAAGCTTTAGAAGTATTATTTATAAAAATTTATTAGGTTATGACCTTTCAAAAGAAGAATAGGTAAAGAGGTTTGAAGGATAATCATTTTATTTATGATAGAAGCTTATGTTCTAAGTAAATTAAGTTGTAAGTATTAAAAAATATTTGTATATGATAGTGAAATTGGGTGTTATTGAGCAATAGACTTGCTTATATAACATAGTTGTATATCATCAAATAAGGGAGAGATAAATGGACAAATACTTTGAAGAAAACTATGAAAACATTAATTTCATTAAAAATAAAGAAGATACTCCTGGGCTAAGAAATTCACAAATTGGTGCCATTCATGCTATTGGCTCCTTTTACTCATTGCATGACAAAGAACCCAGTATTATTGCAATGCCTACAGGTTCAGGAAAAACTGCAGTATTAATGTTAGCTCCTTATATTACTGAAGCAAAGAAAATTTTAATTGTAACTCCTAATTCAATGGTAAGAAGTCAAATATTTAATGATTATTCAAATTTAAAGACACTAAAAGAAATCAATGTTTTTAATGATTCAGTAGCCCTCCCAAAAGTTTATGAATTAGAAAATCTTTATTCAGAAGAGTTATTTCAACATATTTCAGAAGCAAACGTAATTGTTAGTACTCATGTCTGCGCAAAATCATTAACCGATTCAAGTGAAATTTCTTGTTTATTTGATTTTGTTTTAATTGATGAAGCTCATCATGTTCCTGCAAAAACATGGAAAGAGATATTAAGTAATTTAAGTCACTGTAAAAAACTTTTATTTACGGCAACACCTTTTAGGCTTGATAAAAAGGAAATAAAGGGAAATCTTATTTATTCATATCCTCTATCAAAAGCCTATGAAGATAAAATTTTTGGTGAAGTTGAATATATCTCAGTTAACGAGCAAATTGGAATTGAAAATGACATTCTTTTGGCTCAAAAAGCAGAGGAAGTATTTTTTAAAGATAAATCTAACGCTTTTGAGCATTATCTAATGATTAGAACAAGCACAAAAGAACATGCAAAAGAATTAGAAAAAATTTATTTAGAAAAAACTAAACTAAATGTCACTAGAATTGATAGTTCCATGTCATCTAAAAGAATTTTTGAGTGTTTAAATAATTTAAGAAGTGGCAAATTAGATGGAATCATTTGCGTTGATATGCTTGGAGAAGGGTTTGATTTTCCAAATTTAAAAATTGCAATTATTCATTCTCCCCATAAATCTTTGGCTAGTACTCTTCAATTTGTTGGAAGGTTTGCTCGTACAAATGCAAAAAATATTGGTACTGCTAAATTTGTCGCTATTAATAATGAGGAACTAGTTATTGAAAACAATAAGCTTTATCATGCAGATAGTGTCTGGAATAAATTAATAATTAATATGAGTGAGACAAAAATTCAAGAAGAACTTCAAATAAAAGAGTTCATAGATAGTTTTAAACCTACATTTGAAGAGGTCTCTGAAAAAATTACGCTCTCTCTTTATAATATTAGACCTAATGCTCATGCCAAAGTTTTTAAAATTAATGATTTTTATTTGGATGGCAAATTTCCTAAAATTTGTAAAGTAAATAACAATTATTTTATAAATGAAGATAATCAAACTGTTATTGGTGTTGGAGTCGAAGAGGAAAAACCAAAGTGGTTTTCAACAAATGAATTAAATAACAAAAATTTAACACTATATATTGTCCATTTTCAACCAGAAACTAAACTAATGTTTATTTATTCTAGCAATAAGATAGAAATGCTATATAATGCAATCGCTGATAATTTTAGTTCTTCTTTTGATAAAATTCCTAGATTTAAGATGAATAGAGTTTTAGGACAATTAACTGATTTTGAAATATTTAACTCAGGATTTCAAAGTAGATATTCTGAAACGGGTGAAACTTATAGAATTTCAACAGGGTCTAATGTTGCAAATAATATTGATGTTTCAACGGGTAGATTATATTCAGCAGGACATATCTTTTGTACTGCAAAAGGGCAAGGAAATGAGATAACAATTGGATATAGTTCTGCAGGAAAGATTTGGAGTAGTTCATATCTTTCTCTATTTGAATACATTAAGTGGTGTGATACTAATGGGGAAAAAATAAATAACAATGCTCTCAAAATAAAAACTAATACAAAATTAGATAGTTTAACTACTTCAGAAGAGCTTAAAGAAATACCAGATAATATATTCTTTGCTGATTTTAATGAAAGAGCTTATACAAAACCACCGCAAGTAGAAGGAATAACCGAAAATACTCTCTCTTTAATTAACTTTGATTTATTATTTGAAGAAGTTAGAAATAACAATATTTACTTTTCTTTGGTTTATGATAACTTTAGGTGTAGATTATCATGCAACAATACTGGAACGTACGAAATATTGGAATCTTCTTTTGATATTTCATATAGTAATAAAAGTTTTAGCATAAAAGAGTATCTTGACTCATATCCTCTGATATTCAAAACAACAGACGATAATACAATCTTTGGAAACGAAATATTAAAAGGGAGAGAGAGTCAAATTGCTTTTAACTACGATTGTATAGAAGATGTTGATTGGGATAAATATAATACAGATATTTCAAAGGAATTTGGAGATTCTAAGATTGATGGAAAAATTAGTTTACATGATTCTATTAAAAAGCTTCTTTTAGATGACCCTGAATTTGATTATATAATTTATGACCATTCTTCTGGTGAAATAGCTGATTTTATTACCTTTAATGTTAAATCAGATAAGATTTTGGTATGTTTATATCATGTTAAAGCTATGAAAAGTACAGGATATAATTCTAGTGCTACTGAATTATATGAAGTGTGTGGTCAATCTGTAAAATCTTCAATGTGGCTTAAAGATAGAAAAACATTGTTAAAGAAAATACTTGATAGAAGAAACGCTGGGAATTGTGTTTTTATAAGAGGAAACTTAAATGATTGTAAAAGTGATTTAAATTCTAATAAATGGTTAAGAGGGAATATTATTGCTATTCAACCAGGAGTTTCAAAAAGTAAACCATTTCAAGATAAAGTTACAAATGTAATCTCTGCTTCTGAGGAATATTTGAGAAATGTAGGTTACATTGAAAATTTTAAATTATGGGGAACCAAGCTATGACGACATATAACAGATAGCAGACTCAATCTATTTTCTACGTTAGCACTGGATGTTTATAGACTGCGTCTGTTTACAAGTTCGTTATACGGAAGTTTTGAATGAAAGGAAAGAATTAAATGAGTATAGAATATGTTGTTCTAAAAAAAAATAACACTATTAAATTTACAGTTCATGAATTTGATAGGATGACAGAAATACAAAGAAATTTATACAAAGGGAAAATTTGTTGTCCAAAATGTAATAAGGATGCAGGCTATAGAAAAGCATCTGTAGATGGAAAAGTAGCGTGTTTTTTTGCATATCATCTTCCAGAATGTCAAATGGCTTCAAGTAGTGATAATGAGAAAACTGAAAATGTTGAAGAAACAAATATTATTGAAATTGATACTTCTATCTATGGAATACGTTGGAATTACAAATTAACTAAGGAAAGCGGAACAGACATTCCAACAAGTAGAGATAATGAAAGAATACCTTCAGAAGGCCTAAGTTATAATAAGAACCCTTCAAAAACAATTATACCAAAGTTAACACTAAATCAAATTTTAACATATGCTGAAATAGGAAAATTAGATGATGTATGTATCGAAATGAATCTCGGTGGTATCATTAAAGACTTATCAGAAATCGTTTTTCATGTAACTAAAATTGATGATACCTTAGTGGGTAAAACTGCATTTTTTTTTGGTGAAATGAAATATTATAAAGAGAGGTTTATTAATCTTAGAAATGTTGACAAAGTATCGATTTTGATTATTGATGAAGTAATAAATGGATTTAAAGAAAGATATTCAAAAAAGTTCTTTGAAGTAGTTAAAGATAATCATATGATAATATATGGTAAAATTATCAAAACTAAAAATGGAAAATATCTGATTATTATGGATAATTGTAACAAATTATACTTTAGAAAAAAATAATTCAAAACCATGGTATAACATTTTATTTTTCTATATTCCTTCCAATGTCATAGTTCTTGGGAGATAAGGACATGCGCTACTTTTCCCCTTAAGGCGTTAAAAGGAAGGGATGTCGGGAAATGCGGGAACGTTAGTATATTTTATAAAGAAATCGCTTCTCCATGAAGCCTAAAAACTTCAGGAGGTTATTTTTTTATCTCTATGCTTTCCAAAACTAATTCCTCAAACTCCCCACCAATCCTGTTTAATTTCATGCTTAAAAAAATTAGTAGAAAAGCAATGCCTATATCTAACTTTCTAACTAAATGATTTTAATTGACAATACATTCAAAAAATATTGTTTAAAACAAAAAGAGCTGTTGACATTCTATGTCAACAGCCTTAGCATTTATTTCAATTCCAATAAATTTTTAATGAGGCTTTCCATTTTTAATGGAGAGTCTTTAGGGGCAAATCTTTTTATAACATTACCATTTTTATCAATAACAAATTTAGTAAAGTTCCATTTTATAGCACTTCCAAATAATCCTTTTTTCTCTTTCTTTAAAAAATTATATAATGGATGGGCATTAGAGCCATTAACATCTATTTTAGAGAAAATTTTAAATGTAACTCCATAGTTTAATTGGCAAAACTCTTGAATTTCTTCATTAGAGGCTGGGTCTTGATTGGCAAATTGGTTACAAGGGAAACCTAAAATTTCTAAACCATCTTTATTGTATTTTTTATATAGTTCTTCTAAATCTTTAAATTGAGGAGTTAGTCCACATTTACTTGCAGTGTTTACAATAACTAAAACTTTTCCTTTATATTCTTCTAAAGAAATGTCTTTACCACTTTTATCCTTAACACTAAAATTATATAATTCCATAAAAATCATCTCCATTTTATAAAATTTAATTGCATAAAATAGAATAACATTGGTTATTATTCTTGTCAATATATTTTAGAAAAAATAACTATAAAATCCTAAACTTTAAACATCAATAATTTATAAGGCCTTTGTCATGAGAAGAAGGAGAACTTGACCCAATGCAATTAACTTAGTAATCTAGAAACGAATCTCCCTCTAATAAGGGAGACTTGAAGTTTTAAACTTTTTAACTTTCATCACAACTATAATTTGAGTAGATTATAACGCAATTTTTCTAAAACTTTACTTTTGCTATATCTATTTTGTAAAAAAAAATAAATAATAAAAAAGACAAACTCTAACTTGAAGTTTGTCTTTTCTATTAACTTTTATTCTTCATAATTAACAGCTACTAAATTTTTAGTATCTGCTATATCTAATTCTACCTCGATAGCATCAATTTCAAATTTTAAAAAACTTTTATCTTTTTTTATTATTTTAACAATCGTTCCTTCATTTATATTATTTTCTCTATAGAAAGCTCTAATTCCTTTACTTCCTTTAATTTCAATAATTTTTGCTAAAGAACCTTCAGGGAATTCTGTTATAAGTTGAGGGCTTATAAATTCCAATTGATTATTAAGGTTATTTAAAATTTTACTAAAAATATTTGTAAAATCTTCCAATTCTTTTTGCGATAAATCTTTTGTAATTTTAGCTATGATAGTTTTATGAAAAAGATCGTGATATTTTAATGCTTCAAGACCTTTTTTTGATAAAGTAACAAAAACTTTTCTTCTATCATCATTAGAACGTTCTCTTTTAATAAAACCTTTATCATTTAATTTATTAACAGCAACTGTAGCAGTTCCCATTGTTATACCAAGTTTATCAGATAATTCATTCATAGTTAGCTCAGAATTTCCAATAGCTTCAATAACATGTAGCTCAGTTGTTGTTAAACACTTAATTCCTTGTTTCAA
Organism: Fusobacteriaceae bacterium; assembly: GCA_016938425.1. Lineage (GTDB taxonomy): Bacteria > Fusobacteriota > Fusobacteriia > Fusobacteriales > Fusobacteriaceae > JAFGUR01. Next base: position 5,394 of record JAFGUR010000180.1, on the reverse strand, counting down.
CATTAATTCTTCTATTTCGTAAAATACCTTGTAAAACTCTTCAATCATTAAATTTACATTATCAAACACTTAATACCTCCTATAAGTTTGAAAGAATAGAAATTCTTTCTTTGTAATTTCCTCCAAAAATGTAAGAACCAGCAACTAGAACATTAGCACCAGCCTCTACACAGAGTTTACCAGTTTCTTCAACAATACCACCATCAACTTCAATATCTATAGTTGAGGACAATGCTCTAACAGCTTTTATTTTATCAAGAGCAAAAGGAATGAAGCTTTGACCACCAAAACCAGGGTTAACACTCATAATAAGAACCATATCTAGTTCAGGAATTAAATGTTTTATCATTTCAACAGGAGTATGTGGGTTTAATGAAACACCAGCCTTTACACCATAACTTTTAATTTCTTGAATAACCCTATGAAGATGAGGACAAGCTTCTACATGCACAACAATAATATCAGCACCAGCATCAACAAAATTTTTGATGTATCTTTCAGGTTTTTCCATCATTAAATGAACATCAAAAACTTTATCACTATATTTTCTAATAGAATTAACAATAGCAGGTCCTAATGTAAGATTAGGAACAAAATGACCATCCATAACATCAATATGTATATAATGTGCACCTGCTTCACTTATAGCCTTTATTTCTTCCCCTAATCTGCTGAAATCTGCTGATAAAATTGATGGGGCTACTTTAATCATATTTATTCCACCTTTCATTTTTCAAATTATTAAATACATAACAATAAAAATCATATCTAACTTTTGAAATTTCATTTTTTTCTAATGCATTTTTTACACCACATTGTGGCTCATTAATATGCATGCAATTGTTAAATTTACATTTATAATCATTAAATTCTTCAAATAAATTAATTAAATCACTTGAACTTTCAATTGGAGGAATGTCTAAAGAAGAAAACCCCGGAGTATCTATAATATATCCACCAACATTTAAATTTAAAAGATTAGTTCCTTTTGTAGTATGTCTACCACGAGAAGTTTTTTTACTAGTTTCACCAGTTTCTAAGACAATATCATTTTGTAATAGATTTATAATTGTAGATTTTCCAACACCACTAGGACCTCCTAAAGCAGAAATACAATTTTTAAGTTCTGCTTCAAGTAAATCGATACCTGTATTCTTAACAGTAGAAATGTATATAACTTTAATATTTAGTCTTTTTAAAAAATCTAAAGATTCTTTAAAAATATTTAATTCTTCATCTGTTAATAACTCGATTTTATTGATTACAACAAGTGGTTTTACATTGTAAAAAAAAGAATTAAGTAACATTAAATTAAACCTATTAATATCAAAATTAGGATCTTTACATGCAAAAGTGATTACAATTTTAGAAAGATTAGCGACTAAAGGCCTGTATAGTATATTTTTTCTAGGATAAATTTCACTGATAACGCCATTTTCTATAAAGACATTATCACCAACTACACAATTATCTTTCTTATTTAAAAATTTTAACTTTCCTTTAAGCTTACACTCATATTTAACATTTTCTACATCAACATAATAATAACCTTGTATTTTATTAACTACTACACCTTTAATAGAATTCACCTCAATAAAAATTTTATTTAACAAAAAAAGGATAATAACACGAATTCCCATAATAATATAGCATGAACCATGAAAAATATCAACAAAAACTCTTGTTAAAAAAAGTTGAATGTGATAGACTAAATGAGTATACAAATTTTTGGAGGTTTTTTTATAAAAATGGAAAATAAAAATTGGGAAAAAGGAATAGAAAAAGTTTTATTCAGTGAAAATCAAATAAAAGATAGAGTTATAGAGCTTGGAGAAGAAATAACAAAATTTTATAAAGATAAAGAAGAAGAGCTAATTGTGGTATGTTTATTAAAAGGCTCTGTTTTATTTTTTTCAGATTTATGTAGAGAAATTAAAATTCCTATGAAAATGGATTTTATGACAGTTTCAAGTTATGGAAATGAATTTGAAACATCAAGAGAAGTAAAAATTGTTAAAGATTTAGATGAAGTTATTATGGGTAAAAATGTATTAGTAATAGAAGATATAATTGATTCGGGATTAACATTAAAAAGAGTGTTGAAAATTTTAGGAAATCGTGGACCAAAATCAATTTCTTTATGCACACTTTTAAACAAAGAGGCAAGAAGAGAGGCAGATGTAGATGTTCAATTTGTTGGATTTAATATTGCTGATGAATTTGTTTTAGGATATGGATTAGATTTTAAACAAGAATACAGAAATCTTCCTTACATTGGGGTAATGGGGCCAATAAGTGAATAAAAACTAGATTATTGGAGGCGTTATTTAGATGAATTTAAGAACATTCAGTAACTGGAGAAAAGAAGTAAGTAAAAAAGGAAAAATTAGAAGAAATAAGCTATTATTTGGATTATTTGTATCATTAATTATTTTTCTATTTTTATCATTTTATTCAATAAATGGAGATAGGATAGATTATAGTGTGAAAATCAATGGAAATAAAATTGATAAAGTTCAATTTGTAGATAAAGATTTTATGGATAATGAAGATGATATAAAAAAATATTTATCTAAAGATAAAATAGAATATATTATACAACTTAGACCTTATAACACTATGGAAGAACTTGATTTGGCTAGTTTAAAAATGAAGAATAATGGTATAAAAAATATAATAAATGTATCAAATGATTTAGCTAGAATTCAGTTAGTAAAATATTTTACAAGTAGAGAAGAAGCAGAAATATATGCAGAAAGTCTTGTAAAAAAAGGTTTTTTTATTGAATATGAAATCAGAATGAAGTAGGAGATTTTAATGTCATTTAACCATAAAAAAAAATTTGGGCAAAACTTTTTAACAAATCAAAATGATGTTTTAAGTAGAATCATGGAAGTTGCTAAAGTAAATCCAGATGAAGCAATATTAGAAATTGGACCAGGAGAAGGAGCTTTAACAGAGCTTCTTTTAAACGCTGGAAAGAAAGTAATTTGCGTTGAAATAGATAGAGATTTAGAAAAAATATTGATGAGAAAGTTTGGAGATAATCCAAAGTTTCAATTAATAATGAAGGATGTATTAACTCTTGATTTTGAAGAGGAAATAAAAGAAAAAGTTAAAGTAGTAGCAAACATTCCTTATTACATAACTTCACCAATTATAAATAAATTAATTGAAAATAAAGAATATGTTCAAGATATATTTATTATGGTACAAAAAGAAGTAGCAGAAAGAGTTTGTGCTAAAAATGGTAAAGAAAGATCTGTTTTAACATTAAGTGTAGAATACTTTGGAGAAGCTAATTATTTATTTACTATTCCAAAAGAATTTTTTACACCACCACCAAAGGTAGATTCAGCATTTATGTCAATAAATCTATTTAAAGAAAATCCCTTTGAAAATAAAGTAGAGGAACAAGAGTTTTTTAAATATGTAAAAATGGCTTTTTCAAATAAGAGAAAAAACATTTTGAATAATCTTAGTGGATTAGGAATAAATAAAACAGATTTAAAAGAATTATTAGAAAAAAATGGGTTCTCTGGAAATATGAGAGCAGAAGAATTTAGTATAAATGATTTTATAAAGTTAATTTTGCTTTTAAAAGGTAGGTAGACTGTGAAAAGCTATGAATATTTTATTCAAACAGAAAAAAAACATATAGATTTTATTAATAAAATTATGGAAGCATATGAAGGATTAGGAATAGTAAGAACTTTAGATGCTAATAAGGGGCTTATAAAAATTATAACTATTGATACATGTAAAAATGATGTTGATGGGGTTTTGGAAGATTTAAATAAGAGAAATGTTTTTGTTAAAGTTATAGAAGAAGGTTTTTGGAAAGGAGAATTATAATGAAATTAGGCGTTAATATTGATCATGTAGCAACATTAAGACAAGCTAGACTTGCCAAAGAACCAAATTTAGTAAGGGCAGCAGTAATTGCAGAAATGGCTGGAGCTGAAGGAATTACAATTCATCTTAGAGAAGACAGAAGACATATTCAAGATGCAGATGTAAGACTTTTGAGACAAGTAGTATCAACAAGATTAAATTTAGAAATGGCTATTTCAGAAGAGATAATAAATATAGCCCTTGAAGTTGTTCCTGATATGGTAACATTAGTACCAGAAAAAAGACAAGAATTAACAACAGAAGGTGGATTAAATATACTTGATGAAGCAGTTAGAGAAAATACAAAGGCTGCTATTCAAAGATTGAAAACAAAAAATATACCAATATCTTTATTTATAGATCCAAAGGTAGAAGCAATGAAAGTTGCAAAAGAAATTGGTGCAGATTTTGTAGAGATTCATACAGGAAAATATGCTGATTCATTAACAGAAGTAGAGCAAAAAGAAGAGTTAAAACATATAGAAGAGGCAACAAGAGCAGCAAAGGTTTTAGGATTAAGAGTAAATGCTGGACACGGACTTGATTATAAAAATGTAACAGCTATTGCAAGGATAAAAGACTTGGTAGAATTAAATATAGGTCATTCAATTGTAGCAAGAGCAGTTTTTGTAGGAATGGAAAAAGCTGTTTCTGAGATGAAAGAATTGATTGACAATGCAGATAAAGCATAGAGTCTATTATAATGAAACTGACCAAATGGGAAGAGTTTATCATGCAAATTTTTTATTTTGGATGGAAAAAGCTAGAACAGAGTGGTTAAGAGTAAGAGGAATGAGTTATAAAGAGCTAGAAGACTCAGGAATAATGCTTCCTGTATTGGATTTAAGTATAAAATACATAAATCCTGTTTCTTATGATGAAGAAGTAATTATAGATGTATCTATAGAAGAGTTTACAAAGTTAAAAGTTAAGTTTTTATATAAATTTTTTAATAAAAATAATGTGATTTTTGCTGAGAGTAAAAGTACTAATGTATTTACAGATAAAATGGGGAAATTGAAAAGATTAGATAATGACATATTTTTGAAGATTAAAGAGGAGAAATAATGACAGAAGTAATTAAAAAATTAGAAGATTTACTTAAATTCATCCTTGAAGAAATTGTGGAAAGTAAGGAAGGAATTTCTATTAGAACTATGGAAAAAGATGATACTATAGTTTTAAAAGTCAAAGTTACTGATGGAGAATTAGGAAAAGTAATTGGTAAAAATGGTTTAACAGCCAATGCAATTAGAGGAGTTTTACAAGCTGCAGGGGTTAAAGATAAGTTAAACGTAAATGTTGAATTTGTAGACTAGGGCTTAATTAGCCCTTTTTAATTGTAAGATTAGATTATAGCTAGTTGTAAAACTAAAAAAATATATGTATACAGCTAAAAGTAATACAAGTAAGATTTTTATTGGTTTTAATGAGACTTAGGCTTTTAAGTCTTTAGTCGAATTATGGAGTGGCGAGGATACTTCCTTGCGGTTGGTTCAG
>JAFGUR010000179.1 GCA_016938425.1 Fusobacteriaceae bacterium | reverse complement strand
AGGTTCAGCAATATCAGAATATTTATCAGAAGAATATCCAACAAAGATAAAGAAAGTGGGAATATATGATAGATTTGGACAAAGTGGAACAGGGAATGAATTACTAGAGAAATATGAGTTAACAGCTAAGAAGATTATTGAGGTTGTAAAATCAAATTTTTAATAGGGGAGCTTTATGAATATATATAAAGAAAGTTTTGGCAAAACAAAATTTGGAGAAGAAGTAACTAAATATATAGTTGAATTTTCAAAACTAAAGGTAGAAGTTCTAGATTATGGGTGTACTATTAAAGCTTTATATACACCAAATAGAGAAGGAGAGCTTGAGAATATAGTTTTAGGTTTTGATTCTATAAAAGAGTATGAAAAAGAACCAACAGGATATTTAGGAGCTGTTGTTGGAAGAATAGCTGGAAGAACGCAAGATGGAATATTAGAAATCAATGGGATAAAATATAAATTGGCTAAAAATAATGGAAGAAATAATCTCCATGGTGGAATAAGTGCATTTCATAATAGAATTTGGGAAAGTAAAATAGAAGAAATAGAAAATAAAGCAATAATTATATTCAAAACATTTAGTCCTCATCTAGAAGAAGGATTCCCAAGTGATTTGTATGTTACTGTAAAATACATTATAGAAGAAAATTCTATAACAATTGAATATGAGGGAATTCCAGAGGAAGAAACATATTTGACTTTAACTAATCACGTATATTTTAATTTAAGTGGTAATTTTAAAACAGATATACTAAGACATCAATTTAATTTAAATGCAAAAGGAATATATTATGTTGATAAGGAAACTTTACCAACATTTTTAGTTGAAAAAAGTGAAATTTTCACTCCAAAAGAAAGATTTTCGTTGGAAAAATCTTTAAGTTTAAATAATGAACAAATGAAAATAGTTGGAAATGGTTATGACCATCCATTTTTATTATCTAAGGAAACAAATCTTATCGATGGAGAAGTAGAAGATATAGAATCTGGTAGAAAGGTAGAATTTGTGACTGATCAGCCAATAGTAGTGTTATATACAGGAAATTATCTAGATACGGCATCAAATTATAAAAAAAATATGGGCTTTTGTTTAGAAACACAAGACTATCCAAATATTAAAAAATTAATTCCAGAAAAAATGAGTATTTATTCAAAAAATAATATTTATAAACAGAAAACAACATATAAATTTTTAAATATTTAATAATTGGTATAAAAATAACTTTTGAATAAAATTATAATTTATAGATTTGTGAAGAGAGAAGTCTCTTCATAAATCT
>JAFGUR010000178.1 GCA_016938425.1 Fusobacteriaceae bacterium | reverse complement strand
TTTTTTAATGCTTCTGATAACTCTTCATCCTCTTTTATTACATTAACTGCTCTTGTTGTAAATCTATTTAGTTTGTAATTTTCTGATGCATTAGCTGAATTTTTACTATCATCTTTTCTAATATAAACTTTCTGTAAGCATAATGCTTCAAACATAAACTTTATCTAAAAATAAATTTTCTTTTATTTCTCATAATCATAAGGTTCTCTTACTAATTTTTTTGACCTTTTATCAGATGACTTAAATATTTTATAATTTTCTCTAGCTTCTCTAAGAGAGACATCATTTGCCCCTCCTGTATAATCTATATCATCTCTTTGTATTGGGTCATCTTCCCAAAAACAAACTGGACATATATCATAAAATTCACCTTCTATTGTATAATAACCACAACATGGGCATTTTTTCTTTTTCATTATAATCCTCCATACTTTAGAACTTGCTCGTTATAATAAGTAATTCCTGTCTCAGGTTTAAAAAATGTCATAATTTCCCCTTTATTATTTATTATTCCAAATTCATTTAATTTTGTATTATATCTAATGGTAAATCCTTGTATATTCCCTCCTACTTTAGAACTCAATAGTTTATTAGCTTTATTGACATATTCGATTTGTGTAATTTTTTTACCAAATTCCATTTTCTCAATAACATGTTTTGTATAATGTTCCTCTAATTTATCATAATTAGAAAAGGATAACCCTCCTCCTGCTATTGAAGTATAATAATAATTTCCTGCTAAATATCCTCCACCTAGAACTAACCCTGTTTTCCACCAAGCATCTTCATCTCCAAGAGTTGCAGTCAAACCAAGAATATAATATATTGATTTTCCTGTCTCCAAATATTTATTAGCATAGTATTCTTTAGCCTCTTCTACTGTTTTGAAGTATTTTTTTACAATGTTACTATTCTCCACAGGCTCATCAAATGAACTTACTCCTAGCTTATCATACTCTTCTCTTTGGTCTCCATAGTCTTTTTCTAATTTTGTTAAATATTCTTTTCTTTCGTCTTCGCTTATTCCTTTTTTATTATCCTTATACTCTTTTTCTGCTCTTCCTTCTTTATGTTCTTGCTGTTTTTTCTTCTACTGTATAATCCTCTGCTACTTCTCCATATTTTAAGCCATGGGTTGTTTCATGAATTAGTGTACCTAAAATTTCTTTTGATGATAAACTTGATAGTTTTTTTATATCTACAAATATTATTCCTGTATTTGTTCCTCTTGTT
>JAFGUR010000177.1 GCA_016938425.1 Fusobacteriaceae bacterium | reverse complement strand
CTTTTAATGCTATAAATAGTACTATATTTAATATTATATATAATCTTATTGGAGGTGCTATTTATGTTAACTATTACTGCTAATACACTTAAAACAAAAGGTATTTCAGCTTTTAATGAAGCTCTTAATGATAATGAAGAAGCTATTATTTCCGTTCATGGTAAAAATAAATTTGTGGTTCTTTCTATGGAAAAATACAACTATCTACGTGAATGTGAATTAGAAGCTGCTCTTCTTGAAGCAAAACAGGATTTAAAAAATAATAATTTTAAAACAGACTCTATTGATAACCATATGAAAAGAGTCCTAAATGGCTAAAATTATATTTACTGATAGCTATGAAAAAAGAGCTACTAAGTTTTTAAAAAAACATCCAGAAATTACTTCTCAATATGAAAAAACTTTAAAAATTATGGAGATTAACCCTAATCATCCATCTTTGAGATTGCATAAGTTAAAAGGCAATCTTTCAGAAATTTATTCTGTTTCTATAAATATTTCTTATAGAATAACCATTGATTTTATAGTTCAAGAAGATACTATAATTCCAATAAATGTTGGAACCCATGACGAAGTATATTGATAGGTGTAATAGTTTTACACCTATTTTAATTCACTGATAAAAGTCCCCTTATATAACTCTTCAAAGTATTTCTAGAAACCCCATGCCTCTTCATCAAATCAACCTGCTTTATACCTTTCTTAATACCATTTTCAATAAAATCTTTAATATCAGCTTCAAGTTCTTTAGTAAGTTTTTCTTTTGTTCCAAGTTTTCTTTCAGGCTTTTTATCACTAACCTCCATACCTTGTTTAATTCTTTTTACAATAATTTCTCTTTCTTGTTCCACTCTACCTAGTTCTATAATAAGAAGAAGCTTTATTGTTCCTTCAAGAGCTGTCTTAGTAATTAGACTCTGCTCTTCTACAATTTTAGTAAAATTTTTTATATAATTTCTACTTACAGTGGGATTATCTATAAAAATAAGATTAACTTCCTTATTTATTAATTCCATGTATTTTCTATATCCAATTTTTACTTCTCTAGTAAAACGAGAAATTTCCTTAAAAACTATGGTATCTCCCTCTCTAACTATTTTCTCAAGGCTCTTCCATTATGGTCTGTCAAAAGTTGAACCAGTTATGTTATCTTTTAGCTGAAGGATATATTCTATGTTGTTAGTCTTTGCATAATTTTCTAAACCTTTTTATCTGTCTTGCAAAACTTTGTTTATCACTTGCTTCTTTATGTACTAATTCTTAAATATCCAAAAAAATTCCCGTGCATAATCTCCTCCTATATATCAAATAAAGCAAACATATTTTGACATTTAAATTATACAGTATTCCTTTTAAATAATTTTATCTTATTCCTAATTTTTCTTTTAGTGCTGTGACTAAAATTGTAAAGCAATTTATTTTTTTTCATAAGACACCTTCAAGAATATCTAGGCACAGAGCTATTTAAGTCCTGCTTTTTTAAGAATAGAGTTATAAGTGCCAACTGGCCTTTTTTAGGATGTGGAGCAGGAATAGTTCCAATTCCTTTTTTAAGAATGGGTGATGACTCCCAGTTATTCATAATAACCTAAAGTTATTAGATTCTAAAAATTAATTTTTGTCAAATTATGATTTAACATAAAATAAAGAAAATCCCTGACACCTACCAAATATAGTAGCCAAGGATTTTAATTTTTGTAACTAATTTCGCGTAAAAAATATATTTAAAGAAAATTTGATTACATTTTGTTCCAATCTTTAAGGAATATTTCAATACCTTTATCAGTTAAAGGATGTTCAAACATTTTACAAAATGCTCCATAAGGAATTGTTGCAATATGAGCTCCTGCTAATGCTACTTCTTTAGCATGTAGAGGGTTCCTTATACTTGCTGCTATTATTTCTGATTTTATATCATGTAATTTGAATATTTGTGCTATTTCTGTTATTAATGATGTTCCATCTATT
>JAFGUR010000176.1 GCA_016938425.1 Fusobacteriaceae bacterium | reverse complement strand
TACATTCATCATTAGGATATTTAACACCGTATCACTATAAAAATAATACCCTTAAAAAAATTGTTTAATTTAGGGTTGACAATCCAATTTTTAAAACTAAACTTTAGAGGTGACTACAATGTTTGCAAAAGAAAGAAGAGATGCTATACTATCATTTTTAAAAGAAAACAAAAGCATAGAAGTTTCGAATTTAAGTGAATATTTCAAAGTAAGTAGTGTAATTATTCGGAAAGATTTAAAATTTTTGGAGGAGAAAGGGCTATTAGAAAGAACTCATGGAGGTGCGATAGAAAAAAGAAAATTGGCACTATTTTCAACTTTTGAAGAAAGAAAAATAATACATAAAAAAGAAAAATATATTATAGCCCAAAAGGCATTTCATTTAATAAAAGAAAATGACATAATTTTAATGGATGTATCCACAATAAACTTAATAATAGGTCATTTACTATTTGATGAACCTAAAAAAATTACGGTAATTACTCAAAGTTTAGACCTCATTATTATCTTGTCCCAAATCCCTGAAATAACAATAATTTCCTTAGGAGGTATTTTTGACAATAAAAACAACGCTTTTTTAGGTAAGCTTCCTGCAGAAAATATCAAAAAATTCAATCCTCAAAAATATTTTTTGGGAGCAGGGGGAATAAATATAGCAAAAGGAACAATTAGTAATTATGAAGAACAAGAAGGAAATATCAAGAAATGTTTTTTAGAAGCCGGTAAAGAAATCTATCTTTTGGCAGAATATCAAAAATTTAAAGAAGATTCTTTTTATAATTTTGCTTCTTTAAGAGATATAAACTATGTAATTAGTGACGACAAATTTAACAAAAAGGAATTGGAGGAATTTAATAATCTTTTTATAAAAGTAATATAAACCCTTAGGAATTGCCGAAAAACTAAATCGTTTTGATATATTCTCCGTCCAAAAATAATTTTAAAATACATAAACACTAAGTTTTTTCTTAAAATTACGGTTGGACTCTTTAAAATCAAAGTTTTTAAATTTTTCAGCAAATCCCAATATCCTTTAGAATATTTGTGATAGAGTTAGCGATACTTTTAAAAATAACTTCTAATTTGAAAAGCTATCTTTATCACTTTATGACACACTCCGTCAAATCATTTTTAGAGAATATTTTTTAAAGACTTCGTCAAAATTTTCTCTGTAATATTTAAGTGTTTTTGGCAATAATTGAAGTATATCTTCTGCCATTACACCATCTTGCCCTATATTTTCCCTTAATAAATCTCCGCATAAACCATGTATAAAAACACCCATTCTCGCTGCTTCTTCTATGGAAAGACCCAAGGAAAATTGAGCTGCAATAACTCCTGCCAAGATATCCCCGCTTCCTGCAACTGATAAGGCCGAATTTCCCGAAATATTTATAAATACTTTTCCGTTAGGATAGGCTATTATGGTTCTTGCACTTTTTAATACCAGTATTACTCCATATTTTGCAGAAAAATCTCTGGCTATTCTTAAACTATTCCTTTTAATCTCTTCTACCGACTTCCCACATAATCTTGACATTTCTCCCAAGTGAGGAGTAAGAATTGTGGGAGCCAATCTTTGTGTAAGTATTTCCGTTTTGTCCTTCAAAGCATTCAATCCGTCGGCATCAATTATTAATGGAACCGATATTTTTGAAGCAATAATATTTACAAGTCTTTGCGGTTCTTCTTCCATAGAAAAACCTCCACCAACTACCATTAAGTCTTTGCTTTCCCCAATATCTATAATTATCTTTAAATTTTCTATACTTATATTTCCTTCTCTGGTTTCTTTTAGAGGATAAAAAACAATTTCATTTGCTTTCAAAGCCAATGAACTCGCTACATTTTCGGGACAAGCTAAATTAGCATAGGAACCTCCCGATTTCAAAAAACTTACAGAATTTAAGTATGGAGCTCCAAAATAACTCTTACCTCCCCCGACAAAAAATACTTTTTTAAAAGTCCCTTTATGAGAATCTTCTTCTCTATCTCTATATCTTAAAGGGAGGTTTACTAAAGTCTTAACTTCATCTGCAAATTTTGGTGGAATAGTCAAATTATTCAAAAAAATATCTCCACAATAGGATGCTCCGGGATAGAGGATATTTCCTATTTTGCATCTTCCCAAAACAACCGTTTTCGAAGCCTTAACAGCATTTCCCATGACTTCTCCCGTATCTCCGTTAATTCCCGAAGGGATATCTATAGAAATAATTTCTTTTTTACTTTTATTCAAAATATTTATAACTTCGCTCATCTTCTCATTAATTTCTTTATTCAATCCTGTTCCAAATATTCCATCAACAATTAAATCAAATTCTTTTAAATATTCTTCAAAATCAACTACTTCAAAGTAATTTTTTTGAGAAATTCCAAATTTAATGAGCAAATCAAGATTTTTTCTGGCAGCATCTCTATAACTGTCGGTCCCTTCCATAAAAATTACTTGAACATTAACATTATCGGCAAAAAGTTTTCTGGCAAGAACAAGACCATCCCCACCGTTATTCCCTGGTCCCGCAAGAATAAGTATATTTTTTTTCAAAATTTCATAATTTGATTTCAACAGATTATATACGGCAATCCCTGCATTTTCCATTAAAATATTTTGCTCTAACCCGATATTTATAACTTTATCCTCAATACTTCTCATTTCTGCATTGGAAACTATTTTCAACATTATCACCTCTTAAAATTATCACTATAAATATACTATTATTCAACTATTTGAAAACTTGGATAATCCATTCTTTCGCAAACTTTTGATACAAAATCGAAAACTTATATTTATTTCGCAATTACTCAGCTATCTAAAATTCCGTAATTATCAAATTTTATGCGCAACGCGCGTAAAGCTAAGGATTTTTTGGACGTAGTTTACCCTTCAATGTCATTAAGTTAAGAAAATTTATTGTTTCCGTCTGAGCAACCACAAGCTATTGCCCCTACAAATTCAATATGTTTTATCGGGTGCACCTCCAATGTCATCAACTTAAGTAATTCAAAATTAACCTCACCCTAGCCCTCTCCTAAAAACAGGAGAGGGGACGCAAAATTTTGTTTAAGCCACAGTTATTACTAAATCTGACTCTTATAGTCCTTCTCCTAATTTTAGGAGAAGGTGCCAAAGGCGGATGAGGTTAAACAAACAATAGGTATTCAACCGAATTATTTGAATGAAACTTCTTAAGTTGATGACATTGGCACCTAGTCTATCTCTACCACAAGGGTTCATTCTCTCAAGGCCTTTAAAATTCTTATTTTTCAATATTTATTATGCCTAAAAGTTGCTTTATTTCAAAGATAATTTCGTTTCCTAAATTCTTCATCCAAAATTTTAATTTCACATTATTTTTTATCCCTTAATAGTCACCTTTATTTATACTATAGTTTAATAAAAATATCAATCATTTAAGAGCTTAATTTTTCTCAAGAAAATACAATAATTTTTTCCTCGCTTCTTTATGATTTAACATTCTAAAAACTACCCTAGCCAGAATTAATGTATCGTAATAGCTATCATGTAAATTATCGTTTTCATAAGGTACTCTGTAATAGTCCGAAAGTTCGCTTAACTTTGGCCATTTATAAGAATTCCCCTTTAAAATTTTTAATATCTCCACATTTTCATTCATAGTACAAAATTGATATTTCAATCTAAATGGAATAAAATTTCTGTCAAAAGCAATATTATGCGCAACAAAATGCTTGCATTCACCGATAAAACTTTTTAAATCTTCAGTATCATCCAAAAAATATTTTGGGTAGCCAACATTTTTTCTTTTTTCTTCTATAACATAATCGTATAACCCATTTACTTTTAGAGCCCCTTGATTTGGAATTTCACCGGGTTTCCTAAAATAAAATCTGGAATACTCTCCGATTTTCTCTAAAGTATTTTTTTTGAAATTATACAAGAGTTTTATACAGGCTATGGATAAAACACTGCAGTTGCCCATTCCATTTGTTTCAGTATCAAATATAATCAATTCTCTATCCATATAACTCCTTTTAAAAACTTTCCGTCACTTACTGCAAATTTCCAATATTTTGATTTTACCTGTATAAAAAAAATGAGCCTAAGGCTCTAATACAGAAAAAAGGGGTTACCCCCTTTATAATTAATCTTTTAAGTTAGCTAATACCTCAGCTAATTTAGCACATGCTTTATCAGCATCTGAACCTTCAGTTACTACAGTAACCTCAGTTCCTTTTTTAGCTCCTAAAGAAAGAAGTTTTAATAGAGATTTTCCATTAATTTCTTTTCCGTTAGCTTTCAAAGTTACAGTTGCTTCGAATTTTTTTGCTTCGTTAACAAATTCATTTCCAGGTCTAGTATGAATTCCTGTTTCATTTGTAATTACTACAGTTTTGCTTGCCATGATATACCTCCAATTAATTATATACTGAACTTAAACATTCTACTATTTTTTTAAGTCTTTGTCAATTCAAAACCAGTCTTTTTAACAAAAAAAAATGTTTTTTTTACAGAACACTGTGTTCCTTTCCTGTATTTTGATTTTGATTTTAAAACTTAATCAAAGACTATTTTATATCTTTTGGGGCACAACTTCCATTTTCGCATACATAAGCTATCTCAAAACTTAATTTAATATTATTTTTCAATTCAAAAACACTTTTTAATGTTGTTTGAGCTATAT
>JAFGUR010000175.1 GCA_016938425.1 Fusobacteriaceae bacterium | reverse complement strand
TAAATTTTCCCTCTAATGTTTTTGTATAAATAAGACAGTTAGTATTCTCAAGAATGTTTTGTAAAAAATTATCTTTTTCCATAAGGAGATTCTCTAATTGCTTTACATGAGAGATTTCATCTAAAAAAATTATAAGCGCATCTTGATTGTCATATTTAATTTTTTTTGAAGAAAAATTAAAAAATAAAACATCATTTGAAGTGTTCCTCAATTTAATCTCATCAGAATAATATCTTTCGTTATTTATTTTTTCAAAAAAAATAGATTTTTCTATTGAAGACTCCCATATTATAAAGTCATAAAGAGATTTTTTAGAGATGCCCAAAAGAGAAAATTTTTCATTTTCAAATTTAATAAATCCCGATTGTAAATCTATTATAACTACAAAGTTTGGGATTAAATGAAGAATAAAGTTTAAGCTATCCGATTGATAATCATTTGTTGGTATATTCGATATATCCTCCATATTCCCTCCAGTAATATTATAAAAAATATGATAATTTGTATACTCAAGTATACTTTATTCTTTCAAATAATCAATAGTTGAAAGAATAAAATTTTCTATACTGAGAAAGATTTTTCTTATTTACAATTAGTAATTTTTCATAATTAAAAGAAAAATGACTCTGCCATATTTCGACTGGGATTTATTACATTAAGATTTATAATTGAAAAAGCTCACATAGTGAGCCTTTTGAAGTACATTTCGTTACATATATATAAATAGTAGTTGTGAAACATAATTATTTTTTACACGGAATTGGCTTAGTTGGACACTTAGGCTTAGTCGCCCCAGCTTTTACAATAGCACCTTCTTCACATGAATTTAAACATTTACCACATTGAGTACAATCATCTTCTACAATAACATGTACAAATTTATTTTTTCCAATAATGGCTTCATCTTTACATGAATCGATACATTCTCCACAACCAGTACACTTACTCGCAAGTATGTGGAAAGTTACAAACTTATTACATTCCATAGCTTCACAAACTTTTTTAGTAATATGATTATTAATTTCGTCGTAGAATAAATCTAAAGCATTTAATAAACTACTTGCTAAAATGCTGTCAACATCACATAAAGTATGTGATTTCATTTGAAGTGAAAGTTTTTTAAGTTTTTCTAAATCTCCAATTTTCCCTTTTTTATTTAAAATATCAGAAAGAATCATACTAATTTGAGTAACACCTTCAAAACCGAATACACATCTACCACAAGTTTCTTTTTCATAGTTTTCAGCAATTATTTTTAATTTTGCTAACATACAATCAGTGTCATTAAAAACTTCTATTTTATCTGTGGTTAATGTAATTTCATTTTCTAGATTTTTTTCAGTAATAAATATACCCATAGGAAAACCTAAATACATAGACTTAAATTTGCCTTTTACTTTTATTTTATCAAGAATTTCTTTTCCTGTAGTCTTTCTATTAAAAGAATAAGATTTACTTTCTATAACTTTCCCAGTAATAAATACTCTTTTTTCTTCATAATTACACAGTTCCTCTATTGAAAATAAAATATTATTATTCTCTTTATTTCTAGGAATTGGATTTTCGTTATTTATCGCTTTTAAAGCAGCACTTTCATTTGTATAAACAAAATGAAAGTTATCATTAGAAGTTACTATTTTTATATTTAAATTAGAGAAATTACTTAATTCTTCTTGAAGTTTTGGAATAATATTTTTATCTTTTTCTCCAATAAGAATATAGTTATTTTCAACAGATTTACTTTCAATGGCTTTTAAAACTTTATTGCTATCATTTTTCAAAATATCTAATGAAATATTACAGTTTTCATAGGTTGGGAGAGCATTACAAATTAAGATATTATTCATTTGTTTTCACCTCTCTAAACTCATTCCATAATTTTGGTTTTGTAAGTTGTAGTCTTAAATCACATTGTAAACATCTAGAAGCTTCGCAAGAAGCCTTTTCATCACCTAATACTTTTTCAACCATGGCAAAACAATTTTTTCTTTCATCAGTTTCTAATATTTCAATTTTAACTCTTTCTAATGAAGAAAAGTTTGGATGAGTTCCTATAAATGGATTTGGAATTTCTTTATCAACTAAATTTTCAGAGATATCTCCATTTCCACCTAAATATAAATCAATACTTTGAGCACTTTTACGTCCAGATTCTATTGCTTCAATAACAGATTTAGTTCCATAAACAACATCTCCAGCAGCAAATATACCAGAAATATTAGTTTCTAGTTTATCATTAGTTTTTATATATGAATTTCTAACTAACTCTAAATCCATATTTTCAGTTCCTTCGGGTTTTTGACCAACAGCAAAAATTACTGTATCAATAGGAATAATTTCATTAGAATTTTCTTCTAATTCCAAAATTGCTTTTCCTTGGTCATCAAAACTGAATTTCTTAACTTTTTGAATTTCAATCCCTTCTACTTTTTCAGTCCCAATGATCTTTAAGAAAGTATTAGAATTGTGTAGAATAATTCCTTCTTCAATTCCTTCTTCAATTTCTTCTTTAGTCGCAGTCATATTTTCAAAACTTTCTAAACAAGCAATATGAACTTCTGTTGCTCCAAGTCTTATTGCAGAACGAGCACAATCAAAAGCAACATTTCCTCCACCTAAAACAATAACTCTATTTTTTATGTCAAGATTATCATTTTCTCTTACTTTTTTTAAGAAGTCAGCATTAGTAAATGTCCCTTTTAGAGAGTTCCCTTCTATTGGAAGTCTATTTCCTTTGTGAGTTCCAATACTTAATAATACAGCATCAAATCCATTATTTAATAAATCCTTAGGATTTTCTATTTTTGTATTAAGTTCTAATTTAACTCCTTCTTCCAATATTCCATTAATCTCTCTATCAACTATTTCATCTGACAAACGATAACTTGGAATACCATATCTACATTGTCCTCCAGCCTTTTTATTGGCTTCATAAACAGTGACATCATAACCTTTTTTTGCAAGAAAATATGCACTAGTCATTCCAGCTGGTCCTGCACCTACAATGGCAACTTTTTTGCCTGTAGCTTCTGAATGGAAAGCTCTTTCTTTCCAATTGTTATCTTCTTTAGTTGAAGCTGCTTTTTTTAGTTTACATATAGAAATTGGATTTTTTAAATCTGTTCTTTTACAATGGTCTTCACATACATGATTGCAAATACTCCCGAGTATTTCAGGAAAAGGAACTTTTTCTCTTATTACTGCAGTTGCTTTTGCAAATTCACCCTCTTTGATGTATCGAACATATCTAGGAACATCTGTATGTGCTGGGCATGCTGACCTACAAGGAACAATTGCCTCTGTAGTTGAAAACATCTCATTTTTACTGTTAAGTTTATCAGTGATAGCTCCTGTTGGACAGACTTCAATACAAGCTCCACAGAATTTACATCCTGCTTCTTCTAAAGATAAATCGTCTTTTGTTCCAACTCTTATTCCATCTTTTGTTCTTCTAAAATCAAGAACTTTTACTCCTCTTAATTCGTGACAAGCTCTAATACATCTACCACATCTGATGCATCTTGTAAAAGAATGATCAATTAATGGATTGCTTGTATTATTAGGAACTATTCTTGATTTCATTTTCCAACCATCTGGGCTAACTCCTAAATATTGATAAATTGATTGTAATTCACAATTTCCATATTTTGGACAACCAGTACAATCGGCAGGATGAGTTGCTAAAATAAGTTCCATTGCCATTTTTCTTGTTTCGCTAGCTTTTTCAGAATTAGTTTTTATAATCATTCCTTCTGTAGCATTCATTTTGCATGAAGGGACAATTTCATCTTGACCTTCAATTTCTACTACACATAAACGACATCCGCCAATAGCTTCTAAATCAGGATGTTTGCATAAATGAGGAATATATATTCCTGCTTCCAAAGATGCTTCTAAAACAGAAACCCCTTCTCTAGCTTCAATATCATTTCCATCTATATTTAATTTCATTGAAACCTCCATATTTAGGAAAATCATTCAAATTTTCACTAATTATTACATTGATTAATTTTTATAATATAATAAACAGACAACTAAGATGTTGTCTGTTTAATGTTAAGTTAAATATTATTAACTAAAATCTTCTTCATCTTCTTCTACTAAATTTGCAGTTGCATTCTCTCCAGCTATACGTCCACTATTTAAACAGAATCCCATAGTGTTTCCAGAAAGAATAAATGGATAACTGTCACCAAAGATATTACAAGCATCACTTCCTGCTGCAAATAATCCTTCAATTACATCATAATTTTCTGTCATAACTTGAGTTTTATGATTAATTAGTATTCCACCAACAGAACCATAGGCTCCAACATGTTGACGACAACAGTAGAATGGCCCTTTTTCAATTGGTTGCATATATTGTCTTTCTTTTTCAAATATTTCATCAAAACCGGCTTCACACATTTCGTTATATTCTTCAACTTGTTGAACTAAACCTTCTACCGAAATCCCCATTTTTTCAGCTAATTCTTCAATAGTATCAGCTTGAGCAATTGGTTCATAACCATTTGTTATATCTCTTTCCCAAGCTTCATCAAAATGCTCATATAAATCATGTGGATGAACATGGGAAATTATATCTGGCCCATTTTTTTTGTACTTTCTTAATAATTTGCTATCAAAAATACTATAAGCTATCATACCTGGTTGAGTTGTAATTGCGTTTCCAGTAAATGTTGTATTTGCAATTTGGTCTTCTGGCATAAAACGTTGACCAATTTTATTAACCCATAAACATGGTTGACGGAAAGCACCATCAAGAATAAAGTGGTTCATATTATCAGGTAATTGATACATTAATTCCATAACTGGAGTTACTTTTCCTGCACCAGCTTCCCAAGCCATGTTTAGTCCATCACCTTTCATTCCAGGGATGGCAAAGTTATATATAGTTTTCCCAAACTCATAACCAGTTAATTCATTTATCATTTTTGGATTATCTCCAAATCCACCAGTTGCAATAATTATAGCTTTTGCTCTTGCTTCAATTTCATTTCCATCTTTATCTTTAGCAATTACTCCAACTGCTTTACCATTTTCCATAATTACTTTATTTACAGGTGTTTCAAATTTAAATTCAACGCCTAATTCAACTGCTTTTTCAGTCATTTTTTTAATCATTGCAGAAGCACTTCTAGGTCCTGGAGGTCCCCCACCTTCTGGTTTTACAACATGCCAAGTAAATTCTCCATCTGAATACGCTCTTGTTGCTTCTGGAGCACTAAATGCTCTAGAAACTGTAATAAATTCAACTCCCATATCCATTAACCAATTTATTGTATCTCCAGATTTAAAATAATAATCACGAACCATTCTTGCATCTACACGATAATGAGTAAAATACATATGTTTTCTAAAAGCTTCTCCAGGAGTTAAGGAAATCATATGTTCTTTTTGGATGCGAGAACCAATTCCAAGAGGACCCATCCCCATATTTGCTGCTCCTCCAGTTGTATTCGATTTTTCAAAGGCTACTACACTTGCACCGTTTTCTGCTGCTGAAATTGCTGATGCTAAACCAGATAATCCTGCTGCTACAACAATTACATCTGTTTCAATACTTTTCATAAAAATCTCCTTTCGTTTTTATTCAAATTATTTTATTCACTATATGATACCCTCAAAACAATAAAATAGTCTAATTGTTATATTGACTTATAGTTATAACTTTTAGTTATATCAACTTTACATATAACTTTTTTTAGTATATAATGTTTAATAAAAGTACTTTTTGTAAGTAAAAAAAGTATAAAATAAAGGTGGTGTATGTAATGTATAATATTTCTTTTCATCAGATTCATTATTTTTTAATTACAGCAGAGACTCTTAATTTTACAAATTCTTCTAAATTGTTATATATTTCTCAACCTGCTCTTAGCAAACAAATAATTTCATTGGAAAATGAATTGGGATACCCTCTTTTTATTCGTAATAAGCGGGATGTAAAATTGACTCCTCAAGGGGAATCTTTATATAAAGATTGGAGTATTCTTGTAAAAACTATGGGGAAAAATATTGAAAATGCTAGGTTAAAAGGGAGATTTATTAATAGAGTAGTTAATATTGGTTGGATAGATACTTTTGATTTTGATGAGTACTTAGAAAATATATTGAGAAATTTTTTAGAGAAAAATCAAGAAATAGAAGTTAACTTAGAAGGGTATAGTTTTAAAGCTTTAAAAAATGGGTTAGACAATGGGAAATTTGATATTGTTTTTGTTCCATTTTTTGAACTTGATTCTTATGAAGACATTGGATGGTGTCATGTTGAAAAATTAAACTTCAGTATTGCAGTTCCTCTTTCAAATCCCTTGTCAAAGCTCGATAAAATTGATGTAAAAGATTTGAAAAATGAAAAATTTATTTGCATTTCTGAAACAGAGTCTGAACATGGTGCAAAAAGAGTTATAGAGACATGTAAACACTACGGGTTTGAACCTGATATAAAGAAATATGTTCCAAATGTTAACTCTTTGATTTTAGCTGTCCAAAAAGGAGAAGGAATAACATTTTGCCATAGTAAAACGAATGTTACAAATATCAAAACTTATGAGTATGATAATCCTTTTGAAGATTTAGATTTAATAGCTATATGGAAGAAAAACAATACTAATTTAGGTTTAGAGTCTTTCATAAAAGAGTTGAAGCAAAATAAAAGTGCTAAATAAGCACTTTTATTTTTGTCTAACTTTAATTCCAAGGCTTTTAGCTTTTCTAACAATAGTTGGTTGAGTAGTTTTTAAAATTTCTGCAGCAGCATAGGAACTTCCGCCTTTTTTTAGAGCTTCTTCAATAAGTTGTCTTTCTAAATTATTTACATTTTCTTTTAAACTTAAAGTGTCAGAAGTTTTTTCATCTATAGAAAAATTTTTATTTATATCAATAGCCATTTTAACGTCTATATTAGTTAATATTTTATTTGGAGACATTATAGTCATTCTTTCTAAAGTGTTTTCAAGTTCTCTAACATTTCCTGGCCAGTTATAGGACATCAAGGCAAAAAATGCTGTATTATCAAATACTTTATTTTTATCATAAGTTTTGTTAAATCTTTCTAAAAATAGCATTGAAATATCTGGAATATCTTCCTTTCTATCTTTTAAACTTGGTAGGTTAATAGGGAAAACGTTCAGTCTATAAAACAAATCAGCTCTAAAAAGCCCTTTTTTTATAAGCACTTCTGGATCTTTGTTACATGCGACAATTACTCTCGTATCAATCTTTATACTCTTTATGCCCCCTAAGGGTGTAATTTCTCTTTCTTGTAAAACTCTTAAAAGTTTTGGCTGAAGACTTAAAGGCAATTCTGTTATTTCGTCAAGTAGAATAGTTCCACCATTGGCAATTTCAAACAATCCTTTTTTAGCTTTATTGTCTGCTCCAGTAAAAGCACCTTTTTCGTATCCGAATAATTCTGATTCTAATAAATTTTCTGGGATAGCAGCACAATTTATCTTTATATAAGGGCTACCAAATCTTTTGCTTCTTTCATAAATTTCTTTTGCAACAACCTCTTTCCCTGTTCCAGTATCACCAATTATAAAAATTGATGCATCAGTGGGAGCTACATATTTAATTAATTCCTTAATTTCATTAACTTTAGGAGAATTTCCTTTAAAATGTTTCCACTCTTCTACGTTTATTAAAGTATTTAATTTATTCTGTATAATTCGTTTTTTTTCTTCTACCTTTTCTAGTTGTTCTCTCAGATTAATAAGAGACGTTATATCTCTAATTACCACTATAATTTTTATAAATTCTCCATTTTTATCAAAAATAGGAGACCCTGTCATTAAAACCCTTTTATCATTTTTAAGAATTGTAGCCATGGCAGTTGTTTTTTTTCGAGTTTTCAGTATTTCAAAAGAAATATCCTCTGTAAAATATTTTTCTTGTTCAATCTCCCAAATACTTTTTCCAAGAATATCTTTTTCTTCAATACCTGTTATATCAGTATATCCTTTATTTATTTTAGTAATTACACCATCTAAATTTAAAACGAAAATTCCATCCATAACAACATCCCCTACAGCGAACGCTGTTAAATTTTCTTTTTCAAGTTCAATTATTTTGTTTTCAGCAACGAATAATTTTTTTTCAATAACTTCTTTTTCATTTTTTAAATTTTCCAATTCATTTATATATTTTTTCATTACTCACCTTCTTTACAAATCAGACTTTGTTTATACTTAATTAGGAAACTATAAATCTTAATGTAATAAGTACGAATTGAAATGTGG
>JAFGUR010000174.1 GCA_016938425.1 Fusobacteriaceae bacterium | reverse complement strand
TTCCATGATAAATAGAAAAATCTTTTGGGGATCGATATTCATTATTGTAGGTATTAGTTATTTTGTTCCATTTCCTGTAAAAAGAATTATTTTAGGACTTATTCTTTGTTATATAGGAATTAATATTATTTTTAAAAATCAAATTAATTCTTTTCAAAAAAAGAAAAATAAAAATAATTTATTTAATATAAACGATATAAAGTGTGAGAAAGAAACTGACTACAATATTTTATTTGGTTCAAGTGATATTGTCATTGACAATGATTCTAAAAATTGTGAAATAAATGTTGTCTTTGGTTCTGCTTCTATTAGTATCCTTACTGAAAGACCTGTTGAATTAAAAGTTTCCTGTGTTTTCTCTTCTGTTGCCTTACCTCATGGAAAACGTCTTTCTTTTGGAGAAAATATTTATAACTTTTCTGGAGAAGGAGAAGTTCTTAAAGTAAAACTTGCAACAGTTTTCTCTTCTAGTGAAATTGGAAAAATTTAAAAGTCCACAAAACGTGGACTTTTTTAATCTTCTTCTATACTAAGAGTAGCTTTCCCATTTAAATTTAAATCTGCAAAAATACTTTCTTCTGAATATTTTAATTTATAATAAGCTGCTGCTGCTATCATTGCTGCATTATCTGTACAAAATTCCATTTTAGGATAAAAAACTTCTATTTCTTTTTCTTTGCCTGCCTCAAATAATCTTTTTCTAAGTTCACTATTTGCGGCTACTCCACCAGCTATTAAAATTGTTTTGCATTTTTTTTCTACAGCTGCTTTTATTGCTTTTTTAACTAAAACATTCACTGCTGCTTCTTGAAATGAAGCAGTCAAATCTGGAATATTTATTTCTTCTTCCTTCATCCTCTTATTATTAACAAAGTTTATCACTGCAGTTTTTAGCCCAGAAAAACTAAAATCATACTCTCCAACATTTGCTTCTTTAAATTGTATGGCTTTAGGGTTTCCTTCTTTTGACAATTTATCTACAACTGGTCCTCCTGGATACCCAAGCCCCAATACTCTGGCTACTTTATCATAACTTTCTCCAATTGCATCATCTAAAGTTCCACCTAAATTAGTAAATTTATGGTTTTCATCTATATATACAATATTTGTATGTCCTCCTGACACAACTAAAGTTATTGCTGGAAGTTGAATTTTATTTTCTATAAAATTAGAATAAATGTGCCCTTTTATATGATGAACTGGTATCAATGGTTTTTTATAAGAGTATGCTAAACCTTTTGCAAAAGATATTCCAACTAATAATGCTCCTATTAATCCTGGTGCATAAGTTACCGCTATATAATCAATTTCTTCCATAGAAATTTTTGCCGTTTCTAATGCTTCTTCCATTATTGCTGATATATTTTTTATATGATGTCTTGAAGCTAGTTCAGGAACTACTCCTCCAAATTCTTTATGAATTTCTATTTGTGAAGAAACTATGTTTGATAAAACTTCCTTACCATCTTTTAAGATAGCTATAGATGTTTCATCACATGATGTTTCTATTGCTAATATTAACATTTTGATCTCCTTTTATAAATTTTAGTCTTAGTTTGTTGCAAAACTCCAACGCCTTTATTTTACTTGCATAAAAAACTATATTTTCTATGCAATCTCCCCTCCTACAGCAAGGAAGATTTGAGACAGAGCCTAAATCAGCAGTAAGGACTCCATTCTTGCGACTCTTGCAGAACCAATAAAAATCTTATTTGATATTATTTTTAACAATGTACATACAATTTTGGTTTTACAACTAACTATAAATTTTTAGTCTAGTCCATAAGAAACAAATATTGATAATTATTTTTGTTTGTATACATGATTTTGACTTTTCTAAATAGTTTGTATTTCAAGAAAAAAACTGAAGAAACTTAGATCTTCAGTTCAATTTTTAAAAAATTTATCTTGTAAAATTTTTTCTAATTTCATCTAAAATATTACTTTTTTCATGAGCTTCTATAGCAACTAAATCAATTCTTCCTATCTCTTTACCATTATGACTAACTATATATGTTCCTATTTTATCACCTTTTTTAATTGGTGCTTTTATTTTTTTAGGTAAAAGTATTGTTTTATCTAATACCCAATCATTTTTTATTTCCAAACTTATATCTTTTGCTGCATATAAAGAAATTGTTTTTGTCTTTCCTTCATAAAGGGGCGCTTCTACCATAAACTCTCCTCTACTTACTAATATCGCTGTTTGAAAATCATTATTTAAAGTACTTACTTCCTCTTCAACTTGTTTATTCTTCAATTCTTCATTCATAGAACCTAAAAATATTACATTGTACAAATTTTTATCTTTTTTATAAGAAAAGGCTACATTATAACCTAAACCCTCTAAAAAACCTTGTTTTATAGGTAAAATATTAGGATTTTCTAGTGAAAATCTATTAACATTTCCTACTGATAATGTATTTTCTCTAATCTTTTGTGACTTTTCCTGAAGTAATTTACTATATTTTTCATTTTTTCTAATTTGAATAATCAATTTATTAATATCTTCTATAGTACCTATATCTAGTTTTCTTTTACTAAAATCTGATGTTATACCTGTACTTGTATAAAAAACTGTATTTTTCATTCCGATTTTTTTTGCTTTTTCATTCATTAATTTTACAAAATCATTTTCATCCCCTGCTACAGCTCTAGATAGCATTATTGCTGCAGCATTTTGATCTCCTAAAATCATTCCAATTAATAAATCATTTACTGAAATCATTTCATCTTTTTTCAAGTTCATTTTAGCACCATCAACTATTAAATCTGGCATTAAAACTCTCACTTGTGTTTCAAACGAAATTTTTCCCTCTTCAATTTTATCATAAACAACAAGTGCTGTCATGAGTTTTGTTAATGTTCCTAAAGGATGTTTTAGCTCTATATTTTCTCCATCTAAAAACTCACCATTTTGTGAATATATTCCTCTTGCAACATATTCGTTAATTGCAAAGACTGTTCCTACTAATATTATAAATATAACTATTAACTTTTTCATATTCAACTCCTTTTAATCCTTAAATATTATAAGTGATTTATGAAAAATAATCAATCCTTCTTTATCAAAAAGAAAAAGTTAAAGAATTATATCTTTAACTTTTCATAAAATATTTATTTTGCATTTGCCAAGTCTTCTGTAGTAAATATTAGATCCATAATGTGTTCATCATTTTTATCTTTATAAATATATTTCAATCCAACTTTTGTGTCTAGCATCTCCTGAAAAGAATCTCCAAACTGAGATCTTACTGTCTGTAACATTTGAGTTTTTACAGTTTTAAGTGATTCTTCTGAAGTATCATATAAATCTTTTTTATTTACTTTATCCTTCAAACTATAAACTACATTATTATCTGTAAATTCTACTGCTGTTAATACTAAACCCCCACCCAATTCTTGAGGTAAAGTTTCCTGCATTTTTTCTATTTCTTTTTTTAATAAACTCTGATTAACTTTTTTTGTAACTGTTTCTTTTAATGTTTCCTTTGTCCCTTCATCTTTCTTTTCCCCACAAGATACTAAAAACAAGCTTAACATAAATAATGCTAGAAATAATTTTTTCATATTATTAAACTCTCCTTATTTTTTTATTTTATAATTATAATTTAAAAATTAGAAAATGTCAATAAATTTGTAATAAAAAGTTCTTCTAAAATTATTTTTTTATGTTTTCTTAATTGAGCAACCTATAACAATAAAATTACTTTCTGAAAAAATCTCTTAGCACAATACTTTTAATATTTTTAACCCTTATATAATTTCATATTAGCTCCTTGCAAAACTCTAATTTCTTTATTTTACTTATATAAAAAACTACGTTTTTTATATACCCCTCCTATCTACAGTGGGAAAAAAGAGGTGGAGTCGGGCCAGAACCCATAGCAAGGACTCTAGCC
>JAFGUR010000173.1 GCA_016938425.1 Fusobacteriaceae bacterium | reverse complement strand
TATTAAAAAGATATATAGATTGTATCTTTGAAAGCTATACAATTTATAACATTAATATATTGAGTATAGATTATAAATAAATATAGAGGAGAGTGACTTTATGAAAAAATTTATTTTGTTATTAGGAGCATTAACATTAATGATTTTAATGTTTACAGCATGTGGGAAAAAGCAAAGTACAGAGGAAAGTAATGTGATTAAGATTGGAGTATTTGAACCAGTAACAGGGGCAAATGCAGGTGGAGCTAAATGGGAAATTGAAGGAATTAAGTTGGCTAATAAGCTTTATCCAGAAGTCTTAGGGAAAAAAATTGAGTTAGTGATAGTTGACAATAAATCTGACAAAGTAGAAGCAGCAAATGCGGCAGCGAGATTAGTGGATAAAGAAAAAGTTGCAGCAATAATTGGAAGTTATGGAAGTTCTTTATCAATGGCTGGAGGGGAAACATTTAAAAATTCTAAAGTTCCAGCTGTGGCAGCATCTGCAACAAATCCAATGGTAACAGTAGGGAATGATTTTTATTCAAGAGTTTGTTTTATAGATCCTTTTCAAGGGACAGTAATGGCAAATTATGCCTTTAATCAATTAAAAGCAAAAAAAGTAGCAATAGTTCAAGAGGTATCTAATGACTATGCTGTTGGACTTGCAAAATTTTTTACAGATGATTTTAAAAAATTAACTGGTGATGATAAAAGTATATTAACCGTTGCAAACTATAATACAGGAGATACAGATTTTACAGCACAATTAACAAACATAAAAGGTTTGAATCCAGATGTAATATTTGCTCCAGGGAATTTCACAGAATCAGCAGCTTTAATTAAACAAGCAAGACAACTTGGAATAACAGTTCCAATAATTGGTGGAGATACATGGGAAACTCAAGAATTTATTGATATTGGAGGAAAAGAGGTAGAAGGAGCAATTTTCTCAACTTTCTTTGATGCTGCTAAACCAGCAACAAAGGAAACTGAAAAATTCTTACAAGCATTTAAAAAAGAATTTCCAGATAAAGAACCAGCAGGAGTATCTGCTTTAGGATATGATGCATATTTACTAATAATTGAAGCAATTAAAAGAGCAAACTCAACTGACCCAGAAAAAATTAAAGAAGAAATAAACAAAACAAAAGATTTTATGGGAGCTGCAGGAGTAGTTAATTTTGATGAAAATAGAAATGCTATAAAGAGTGCAGTAATAAAACAAGTGAAAGATGGAAAATTTGTTTATTTAGATACAGTAGAACCCAAAAAATAATTATATATTGAACAGGATTAAAGGGAAGTTAATTCTTCCCTTTTATTCATACTTATAGAAAATAATAAATTTTAATGCAATAAGTACGAAATTAAACGTGGCATAGTCACATTTATTGTTAAAAGAAAATGGGGTGTAATATGAATTTAGAAATTTTATTGCAACATATGACAAATGGAATTTCCTTAGGAAGTTTATATGCATTAATTGCAATTGGATATACAATGGTTTATGGAATTTTAAGATTAATAAATTTTGCTCATGGAGACATATTTATGATGTCTATGTACTTCGCATTTTTAGGTGTTGCAGTTTTTAATTTGCCATGGTTTGTGGTATTCCCTTTGGTAATAATAGTTACAGGATTATTTGGAATGGGAGTAGAAAAACTAACATATAAACCTTTAAGAGAAGCACCAAAAATATCAATATTGATTTCATCAATAGGAGCATCATTTTTAATAGAAAATTTAAGTACTGTATTTTTTTCTGGATTACCAAAAAGATTTCCAGTTCCAGAATTATTTGAGAAAACTATAGTTATAAAAGGAGTATCAATTCAAATGATTTCTTTTATAATTCCAGTAGTAACAATGGTATTTTTAGCTATTTTAATATATATAATTAACAAAACAAAAACAGGAATGGCAATGAGAGCTGTTTCTAAAGATTATGAAACAGCAAGAATAATGGGAATTGACGTTAATAAAGTAATATCTTTAACATTTGGAATAGGGTCAATGCTTGCAGCTGTTGGAGGATTAATGTGGGGATCAAGGTTTCAACAGATTACTCCATTAATGGGAATAATGCCAGGGTTAAAATGTTTTATAGCAGCAGTTATTGGGGGAATAGGAAATATTAAAGGTGCAGTTATGGGTGGATTTATACTTGGAATGGGAGAGATAATGTTAGTTGCGTTTTTCCCAAGTTACACAGGATATAGAGATGCTTTTGCGTTTATATTATTAATAGTAATTTTATTAGTTAAACCTACAGGATTAACAGGCGAAAAAATAGCGGAGAAGGTGTAATATGAAGAAAAATTTGATATTTACAATAATTTCTTTTGTTGTATTAATAGGATTTTTATTCTATGCACAAGAGAATATGGACAACTTTACATTGAGAATACTAAATTTATGCGCTATTTATGCAATATTAGGGCTAAGTTTGAATTTGATAAATGGATTTACAGGGCAATTTTCTTTAGGACATGCAGGATTTATGGCTATTGGAGCCTATACAACAGCACTTTTAACAATACCTACAGAGATGAAACAAATGATATTTGTAATAACACCTATTGCTAAATGCTTAGAAAATTTAAATGCTCCATTTCCAATTGCATTAATTATAGCAGGATTGCTTACAGCTTTAATTGGAGGATTAATAAGTGCTCCAGTTTTAAAACTTAAAGGAGATTATTTGGCTATAGCTACTTTGGGTTTTTCTGAAATAATCAGAATACTTTTTACAAATATGACAAGTATTACTAATGGGGCAGCAGGATTAAAAGGAATACCGGGGAAAACAAATTTATGGTGGACTTTTGGAGTAGTAATTTTAACGGCAGTACTTATAAAGTCTCTTATTAATAGCAGTTATGGAAGAGCATTAAAAGCAATAAGGGAAGATGAAATAGCCGCAGAAAGTATGGGAATAAATCTATTTAAACATAAACTAATAGCTTTTGTTATAGGAGCTTTTTTTGCTGGAGTTGGAGGAGGACTGTTAGGGAATTTAATAACTTCAATTGATCCAAATTATTTTAAGTTTACAATTACTTTTAATATTCTATTAATTGTAGTTTTAGGAGGAATAGGAAGTATCACCGGAAGTATTATAGGAGCCTTTGTAGTAACTATAGTAGATCAAATGTTAGTTGTATTAGATATGCCTATGAATTTAGGTTCTATTCAATATCCAGGGATTCCAGGAATGAGAATGGTGGTGTTTTCAGCAGCATTAATGGTAGTAGTTTTATTTTATAGAAATGGAATTATGGGAACAAATGAGTTTTCTTGGGATAAATTATTCAGTTTATTTAAAAGAAAAAAGAGAACGGGAGGAACTGAAGAATGAGTATTTTAAAAACAGATAATCTCGTTATGCAATTTGGAGGACTAACTGCAGTAAATAATTTAAATTTGGATATAAAAGCAAAGGAAATTGTAGCAGTAATTGGACCAAATGGGGCGGGGAAAACAACAGCATTTAATATGATTACAGGTGTATATAGTCCAACAATGGGGAAAATAGTTTTAGAAGATAAAGATATAACAGGGAAAAGGCCAGATGAAATAAATAAATTGGGGATTGCTAGAACATTTCAAAATATAAGACTTTTCAAAGATTTAAGTGTATTTGAAAATGTTTTAATAGGTAATCATTTACATGTAGATTCTAATGTTATGAGTGCTATTTTTAAATTGCCAAAATATAGAAAAGAAGAAAAAGAAATGAGAGATAGGTCATTGGAACTTTTAAAGACTTTTGATTTGTTGGATTTGAAAGATGCTAAGGCAGGGTCATTGCCTTATGGAAAACAAAGAAAACTAGAAATTGCAAGAGCTTTGGCAACGAATCCTAGGTTATTAGTCCTTGATGAACCTGCTGCAGGGATGAATCCAAAAGAAAGTGATGATTTAACTCATTTTATAAGAAAAATTAAGGATGATTATAATTTGAGTGTTTTATTAATTGAACATTATATGGATTTGGTTATGGAAATTTCTGATAAAATTTATGTTTTGGAATTTGGGGAAACAATAGCTCAAGGGACACCTTCTGAAATTCAAAATAATCCAGCAGTTATTGAAGCTTATTTGGGGGTAGAAGAAGATGCTTAAAATTGAAAATTTGTCAGTAAAATATGGTGGAATAAGTGCTTTACAAGGAATTGATTTGGAAGTAAATGAAGGTGAAATTGTAACCTTAATAGGAGCTAACGGTGCAGGTAAAAGTACAACTCTTAGGTCTATAATGGGACTTGTAAAACCTCATACAGGGAAAATATATCATAAGGGAAAAGAACTTTTACTAGAAAAAACTGAAAATATGGTAGATATGGGTATATCATTGGTTCCTGAAGGTAGAAGAGTATTTCCCAATTTAACAGTTTTGGAAAATATAAAGATAGGCGCTTTTAAGAGAAAAGATAAAAAAGACATAGAGAAAGACATAGAGTGGGTTTATTCATTATTTCCAAGGTTAAAAGAAAGGTCATGGCAACTGGCAGGAACACTTTCTGGAGGAGAACAGCAAATGTTGGCAGTAGGAAGAGCTTTGATGTCAAGACCAAAGCTATTAATGATGGATGAACCATCATTAGGACTTGCACCTCTTATAATTAAAGATATATTTAATATAATTAAAGAAATCCATAAAACAGGTGTAACAATACTTTTAATAGAACAAAATGCAAATGCAGCTTTACATATAGCACATAAAGCTTATGTTATGGAAACAGGAAGAATTATTATGAAAGGTACAGGTAAAGAGTTACTTTCAAATGATGATATTAAGCATGCATATTTAGGAAGTAAAAAATAAATTATTTGAAAATCCCTTTTTAAAAGAGGGATTTTTGTTTTATTCTTTATAAAAAAATGATATTATAATTATTAAGTTAAGATATAGTTAGTTGCAAAACTAAAAAAATATGTGTACATATTTAAAAATAATACAAATAAGGTTTTTATTGGTTTTAATGAGACTTAGACTTTTAAGTCTTTAGTCGAATTATGGAGTGGTGAGGAGTAATCCTTGCCGTGGCTCAGGCGTCGCCCCGAACCTCTCCTCTTTTCCCACCACAGGTGAGGGGGATTACATAAAAGTGTTGGAGTTTTGCAACGAGCTAAAGTTAAGATAAAAAAATGGAGGGGAAGGAGAATTTTATGAAAAAAATGATATTGATATTATGTTTTATATTATTTGGATTAAGTAGTTTTGGTGCTAATGTTAAAATGAAAAGTACAGAAAATAGTATTAATTATGGGGGCAAAAACATTGGGAAAACAACATTTTTAGTAAAAGGAGATAAATTAGAATTAAAATTTGAAGAGTTGGATGTTGAAGAAGGAAATTTTCCAGTTAAGATAACTATGAAAATTAAAAAGAGTACTATAACTATTAAAAATATATGGAATGATGGAATTTATGTAAGAGTGGCAGATTTTGATAAGAATGATAAATTTATGGATGTTTATGTTACAGAAACAGGAACAGATATAGGAGCTTATACAACTATTTATAGATATGATGGGCAAAAACTTTATAAATATAAAGGATTTTCACATTATTTATCAGATTTTTTATATGATGGGAAAGGAAATATTTATTTTGATGATTCAGAAGCAGCAGAAGGAATTTTAGGTAGTTATAAGACTAAATTTAATTACAAAACTGGTAAAATAGAAGGAAAGAAGTAAAGTATGGAGAAGAAAATTTTAATTAGGAAAGCAAAGGTAGAAGACGCTGAAGATATAATAAATCATTTAAAACAAATATTAGGAGAATCTAAATTCCATACATTAACAAGTGAAGAATTTGATAAGGATGTAATTAAAGAAGAGCAAGAAATAGAAGATTATTTAAGTTCCAAAAATAGTTTAATGCTAATTTGTTATTATCAAAATAAACTTGCAGGAATATTGACATTGAAAGGTGGAAATAGGAAAAGAACTAAGCATTTTGGAGTTCTTGGGATTAATTTTAAAAATGAATGTTGCAGTTTGGGATTAGGAACTAAATTAATGATGGAAATGGAGAAAACTGTAATAGAAGAAAAGCTATTAAGTAAATTAAACCTTGAAGTTCATGAAAAAAATATCAAAGCATTTAATTTTTATAAAAAATTAGGATATAAATTGGAAGGTGTTAAAAAAGGTTTTTTTTATGAAGATGGGACTTATTATAATTCTATTATTATGGGTAAATCAATATAAAATTTTAATAAAAATAGACACAAAATGTGTCTATTTTTATTTTAAAAAGTTTCAATAAGAGTTTCTAAACCTTCTTTCATTTCACTATAAGAACCATCAACTACGAATGGCTCAGAATCAGTAGCTTCAATAAGTGTAAGATAAAATTTATTATTTTTTTCTTCTAAGCTAATAGTAGCGAAATTTTTTGAAAATAATTCTTCAATTACTTCAAGGTCATAGTTACTTTCTTTTTTGGATGACTTAGTAATATCAGATTTAAATTTACTTGAAAAATTATAAGTAGCTTCATATTTATTTTTTGAATATTTAGTGTTTACAGTTATTATATCATAGTTAAAGTCTGAAACTAAATCATCAAATTCGCTTTTAAAAGACTCATTTAATTCATCTAAAAAAAGCTGATTAAGAGTATCAAAATTTCCTTTTAAAGATGATAAATTGTCGGCAGAAAAAGCATTGAAACTAAATACGAATAATAGTAAAAATAATATTTTCTTCATGATTCTCCT
>JAFGUR010000172.1 GCA_016938425.1 Fusobacteriaceae bacterium | reverse complement strand
TATCATTTCATCCACCATCAGTGCTTCTACCGAAAAAGAAATCAATGGTGAACTTAAAAATCTTAAATTGAATTATCAAGGTAACCCTTTAATCATTACAAATAAGAACCTTAATAAAAGATTTGAAAAAAATATTAGAATGAATCCAGAATTTGATAATTTTATTGATAAATCTAGTCTTATCTTTAATAATTCATTTGAAAATTTACAAATTGATATTTCTTTGGAAGAAGTTAAAAATAACTATTATGTATTTATTTACTCTTCGTCCCTTGATAATAATCCTATAACTTTTGAAGGAAATTACAAAGAAATTTCCACGTTACTTGATTTGTTTATACTTGATTTAAAAAAATAAAGGGGACTTCCCCTTTATTTTAAAATCATTAATTCTTTTGAAGTTTTATTTAAAATTTCCCCACCATTTTTTCTTACTACAACATCATCTTCTATTCTTACTCCTCCGAAACCTTCTAAATATATCCCAGGTTCAATAGTTATTATCATTCCTTCTTCTAAAATAGTTTCTGTTTTTGCATTTACATAAGGAAATTCATGAATTTCTACACCAATTCCATGTCCTAAACCATGTCCAAAATAATCTCCATAGCCTTTTTCTGTTATATAATCTCTGGCAATTTTATCTAATTCAGAACAAGTTATTCCAGGTTTTACTGATGAACAAGCTAATTTCTGAGCTTCTAAAACTATATTATATATTTCTAAATGTTTTTCACTTGGATTCTCTCCGTAATAAACAGTTCTTGTTATATCAGAAACATATCCATCATAATAAACTCCAAAATCAAATTTTACAAAACCTTCTTTTTCTATTTTTTTATCAGAAGCTACTCCATGAGGTAAAGCCGAACGGTAATTTGAAGCAATTATTGTTTCAAAAGAAGGCCCTTCTCCACCTAGTCTTTTCATATGATATTCCATAAAATTCGATAGATATTTTTCTGTTACCCCTTCTTTTATTTCAGGAACAACTAACTTAAAAACTTCATCTGCTATTTCTACAGCTTTTTTTATTTTATCTATTTCATCTTCTCTTTTTATCATTCTTATTTTTTCAAGGGAATCTCCTAAACTCACAAAGTTTATATCTTCAAATTTTGATTTGTAATCTGAATATTCTGCTATTGTTACATGTTTATCTTCTACCCCTAATTTTTTTACTCCACTATTTTTTATATACTCTGCTAAAGTATCAATTGCTCCTCTTTCAACTTTAACAACTGTAAATCCATTAGGCTCTACTTGTTCTTTTGCTTGAACTACATATCTAAAATCTGTAAAGAAAAATCTTTTTTCTGCAAAAGCAAGAGCTATCCCTGTTGTCCCTGTAAATCCTGTAAAATATCTTAAAGAATATTTACTTGATATTAAAACTGCTTCAATATCATAATCTTCTATTAGTTTTTTTAATTTCATATTTTTCTCCTTAGTTTTCAATTTTATATGTTTCTACTCTATTAATCCAACCTTTTAGCCATCTTTTCTCTCCTCTTTTGGGATCAGAATTTTTTACTCTTCTTGTTAAAACAAATTTTGCACCCTCTATAAATTTCTCTGTTGGACTTATCTTTTTATTATTTTCAGAAACTTGTTCTAAAACTTGTAAAAGTCCCCAACCTTGATTTTTATACTTTTCCGTATCTTTTATTCCTTCTCCTTTAAAGTTAACATAATCAATTATCGGATAAGCTCCAAAGGGTGAATTATATACCTCATAAAAAGCTTTTTTAATTTTTTCTGGATTCTCTGCATAAACCAATATTTTATTTAAAGATTCTTCAGCTCTAATTTTAATAAAATCTGCTTGAACTCCTCTTGTTTCATAAAGAAAATCTGTTAATTCTTTAAATTCTTTTGTCATCTTAAATTTTTCAAATTCCTCTTTTGTATCCCAAGGTGCATCTGGATTATTTAATAAATTTGGTAATACATATCCCTTCAAAATTAAATAATTTTTTAATTTCGGATAAGATTCTTCAAAATTACCTTCATAATTTTTAGGATACCAAATAAAATGGCCTATTCCTAAAGATGAAAACTCTTCACCTTTATTCCAAACAATTAAATTCTCTTTTTTACCACCAGCTTCATTTTTAAATATTAAATCTGCAACTTTATCTATTTCCTTTGAAAAAATAAAGGTTATCAAAATAAAATAAATAATAATTTTTTTAATTTGTATCACTTCCTTCTACCTTAAACTCCTATTTAGATTATATAGACTTTAAAAATAAAAATCAAACAAATTTTATTTTGATATTTTTAATTTTTTTATTATTTATTTTTTTTAGTAAAAATTATTGACATTATTCTTTTTTTGAGGGATACTATAATGTATTTATTCTAAGAGCTGTGTAAATTCCTCAAATTATTCTTTTACTTTAATAAAATATCCACAGCTAATTTTTTTATAGTTAATATTATAATAAAAACACATTAGGAGGTTTTATGTCTACAAATTTTTATAGTTTGAAGTATAATGAAACAAGGCAAGTAAAAGTTACTAAGAATGGATTAAAAGAAGAGTTGAGATTGTATGCAAATGGGATTGAGTTTTCTTACAATAAGAAAACAGGCTCATATGTTGGGTGTGGAATAGATGCAGCTCATAGCTTTATGGGATGGTTTTCTGAGGGAATAACCAGAAGTGCAATAAAAAGCCACATAAATGTAACAGAATGGCCCAGTGATACTAAAAATGCAATAATGGAGGTTCTTACTCTTTCACTTTGGGACAGTAAAGATGAATATTTTACAACTCCTGCTGATATGTCTGTGGGTTTAGAAAAACCATTAAATAGTGCATTAAAAAATAGACACCCTGAAGAAAATAATACTATTAGATATAACAAAGGAACAGACTTAGAAGTTGTAGAGCAAATTCAATTTCATTTAAAAAATGCTCTTCCTGTTATTGCTTTAATAAATGGAGGAGGTCATTGGGTTACTATTGCTGGAATGAAATATGAATATTCTAATAGCGGAATTATAGACTTAAACAGTGTGGATATTACATATATCGATTTAACTGCAGGAGATACAAAAGAAAAGAAATATGCTGATTTAAAAATAAACGGTTGGAGTAGTGTTGGTACTAAAATGTATGAAAGCTATCTTCCAGGAACCCTTGTTAGTATGAAAACTGATTCTGTTTTATATAGTAATAAATGGTCTTCCGGTTGGAATGGGAAAATATATGAAGTAAATAATAAGAAATTTTTATTTCTAATAAAAGAATCTACAGGAGCAGTTCATATTCATAATATTTCTGCTAATGGTTCCATAGGAGATTGTATTGACAAATATGATTGGAGTAGTGGTTGGTCTAACATTAACTTTTTTGAATTAAATAATAAATGTTATTTATTCCATTACAAAACTTCAAATGGATTAGTACATATCAACGAAATAAATTTGGATGGTAAAAATGGTAAAAACACTTTTAAAGGAAATTTTTCGAAAAATATGTGTTTTACTCATATTTTCAAAATTAAAAGTCAAAATTTCATAATTTTTAGTGATAATAAAGGGAATTTAAAAATACATG
Organism: Fusobacteriaceae bacterium; assembly: GCA_016938425.1. Classification (GTDB taxonomy): domain Bacteria; phylum Fusobacteriota; class Fusobacteriia; order Fusobacteriales; family Fusobacteriaceae; genus JAFGUR01. The sequence continues at coordinate 21,314 of JAFGUR010000172.1, read as the reverse complement.
ATTTGACTTCAGATGGGAAAATAGGAACTATACTTTATGAAGGTAAAAATATTTTTGCAAATAAACATAATGATTTAATAAAAATTCAATCTATGGATATAAATAATAAAACATTCTTATACATTTTAGATGAAAAAGCCATTTCTATTTATGAGGCAATAGCTAAAAATAGTAAAATTGAACTAAATTTAGTGGATAAAAAAAATATAAAACCATATTATACTTCTATGAATGTATTTGTTCACAATGATAATCCTGTTTTATTAATTAATAGAGGGGATTATTTAAATGTTAGAAATGGTGAAATTAATATATATTCATTAAATAAAACTACAGGAAAAATAGAAAGTGAATTAGATAAAAATTATTTTACAAATAGATTTAGTATAGTTCCTAATGCATGGAGTTATATAGAGTATTTTAGAACTACAGATAATCAAATAAAATTATTTTTACTTGATAAGAATTCTGGAAATGTTAGAATTTTAAATATGAAAGATGACTTAACTTTTGACACCAATCTCGTTTTATCAAAAGAATTAGATTATTTTCAAATAAAAGTGAAAACAGGTAATGTTGAAAAAGCAGGTACAGACGCAAATGTTTATATAACACTAAAAGATTCCAAAGGTAACTTTGAAAAATTAATTGTAGATAGTATATATGATGATTTTGAGAAAAATCAAGAAGATATTTTTTACTATGTTCCAAGAAAAAAATTGGAAGATATCACAAATATTACGGTAGGCCATGATAATTCTGGAAGTAAGCCTGGATGGTTTTTGGAAAATATAAAAATTACAAAAAAAGGAAATACATCTTCTTGGGATTTTAACTGTCATATGTGGCTTTCTAAAAGTGATGGTGATAAAAAAATAGAAAGAGATTTAAAAAGGAATTAAATAAGACATCTATAAAATCAAAAACTATATATTTTAAAAATATTAATTTTTCTTATAATTCAAATACTAAAGGTGTTCAATTATCTTATAGTAAATGAAGTAAATAAGTAAATAAGCAATTAGAAAAAAATAAAACTGGAGAATTCACTAAATTTCTCCAGTTTTATTTATTTAGGAATTTTAACAATAAACTCTGTTCCAATTCCTTCTTTACTTTCAACTTTTATATCACCTTTATGAATTTCAACAATCTCTTTTACAATAGAAAGTCCTATTCCTGTCCCTGCAATATTTGATGTTCTTGCTTTATCTATTCTATAAAAACTATCAAATATTTTATTAAGTTCCTTTTCTGGCATTCCAATTCCATTGTCTTTTACTTTGTATTTTATAAAATTAAGTCCTTCTTCTACCACAACATAAATCTCAGGACTTTCTTTGTCATTGTAAATAATTGCATTTTCAATAAGATTTTTAAGTAAAGTCTTTATCTTCTCACTATCAATATTTATATAATAATTAGAGTCTTTTACTATATAAGTTGGTACTATTTTAGCTTTTTTCTTTTCAATTAATTTATCCATTTCTTCAGCAATCTTGAAAACTATATCACTTATATTTACAGGTGAATTTGTAACAATTTTATTTGCTTCTATTCTTTGAAAATTAAGGAAATCTCCTATAATAGCTTCTAATCTTTCAATATTTCTATTTACTGTATCAATAAAACTTTTCTGCATTTCTTTATCTTCTTCACCTTCAATTACATACATATAACCTTTTATATTTGTAAGAGGAGTTTTTAGTTCATGGGATATATTCGTTATAAATTTCTTTTCTAGTTTACTTTTTTCTCTAATATGAGTTACATCTCTAAACGTAAAAATAAATTTACTATGGTCGTTTAAATATTTACTTTTTGCTATAAAATATTTTCCACTTTCTCTCAAATGAATTTCTTCAGTTATATCTTCTGTTAATTTCATAGATTTTTGAATAAAAGAAATTATTTCTGTACATTTCAGTTTTTCAAAATACCTTGTTCCTTCTGAATTATTAAAGAAAAGATACTTCGCTTCTGAATTATAAGACATAATTTTATCATTAGAACTTATTACTAATATCCCTAAATCAATAGTTTCAATTATTGTTCTTAATTTTTCTTTTTCTTCTTTTAAAACATCTATATTTTCCAAGTTTTTATTTTGCCAATCTTTTATCACATGCCAAAATCCTATCAAATCCTTATCTTTTTCAAGATAAAGTTCCTTTGCTTCTTTTCCGCTTTCAATGATTTTTTGCATATGTGTCAATTTTTCAAAATAATATTTTTTAAGTATCACTCTATACATTAAAAAAAGAAAAAAGTTTAAAAGTATGTAGTAAAAAATATTACTAATTATATCATTCATTAATTTTTTATCAATCTCTGAATAATCTTGAGCAACTCTTATTACAACATTATTATGCATGACTGAATAATATATCATTTTTTCTTTTAAAGTATGACTGTATCTTACTTCAAAGCCTTCTGTTTTTTCAATAGCATCAATTACTTCTTTCCTATCTTTATGGGATTCTTTTGTATCTGACGCACTATCATATAAGACACTTCCGTCTATTTTTATTATAGTAATCCTGTTAAGAACTGATAATTTATAAAGATTTTTAACTTGTTCTAAATCATTATTTTCGTTAATAAAATTTTTAACAATTAAAGCATTTCCCTTTAATTGGGATTTCATAAGTTCTAAAGTATCATCTCTATCTTTCTTTTTATCATTAACAACAAAAGTAACTTGTATTAAAAGAATAAGTATCCAAACAATTATTTCTCTTCTTCTAATCTGTAGCCAACTCCTTTAATAGTTTTTATATGGGGATGAAGTGTTTTCACTTTTTCTCTTAATTTCCCTATATACACATCTACTGACCTATCTCCTGAATAATAGTTGCTTTGCCATACTTTATTCAAGATTTTATCTCTTGATAATACAATACCTTTGTTTTCAATAAGATAGACTGTTAAATCAAACTCTTTTTTACTTAATTCTATTTCTTCTCCATTTTCTTTTAAAACATATTTTTCTTTATCAATTTCAATTTCTCGATAATTAAGTATTGATTTTTCTTCTTTTTTATTTCTTTCTAATATTTTCTTAATTCTTAATAAAAGTTCCCTTGGGTCAAAAGGCTTTTTCATATAATCATCTGCACCTATATTTAAACCTTTTAAAACATCTTCTACCTCTGTTTTTGCCGTTAACATAAGTATAAATGGTTTCCCATATTTTTCAGGCATAGTCCTAACCATATCTGTAAAACTTATTCCATCTAAATTTGGCAACATTAAATCTAAAACTATTAGTTCTGGCTCAAATTTAGTTGTCATTTTAAGAGCATCTAGCCCATTATCACAAACTTCTACCTCATATTTCTCTTTTCTTAAGAAATAAGCTATTAGTGTTCTTATTTCTGGGTCATCTTCCACAACTAATATTTTCATAATATAGAACTCCTTTAACTTTTATGTCTTATGTCTTCTCCTTTTGAAATATAAAGCAAACTTTCTGCTAAATTTTCAATAGTGTCAGCTATTCTCTCATACTTTTGAGCAACTATAATATTTGTTACTCCTGCTGGAACAAGCTCTTTATCTTCACTCATTTTTTCCATTGCAGTTTTTATACATTTGCTCCTCAATATATCTACTTCATCGTCAAGCCCTGACAATATATAAATACAATCCATTTTTTTTTCAATAAAAGCTTCTTTAAAAAGTCTGTAAATATAAGTTACTTTTTCTGTTATTTCTGGTAAATAAGTTATATTTTTTATAGCTGATTCTTCTGCATTATAAAGTTTTTTTATAGATTTCATAATTCCCACTAACATATCTGTTATTCTTTCCAAATCTGTCATAATTGCTGGCATTTTTGTAAGATATCTTAAGTCTCCTGCTGCTGGTTGAAATCTAGCTATAGCTGTAATTACCTTTTCATCAAGAGTAACTTGAATTTCATCTACTTCTTCTTCAATCAATTTTACTTCACCATATAGCTTTACGTCAAATTTTGTATTACTAACCATGTCTGCAACTAAAGTCATTGCTCTATCAACTTTATATAATACTTCTATAATTTCTTTATCAATTATTTGAATAGTCTCTTGTAAATTATTCATTTTTCCCCCTTATTTTATATTAAAAAACTTTTTTTTCCTAGATAAATTTATTCTATCCAAATTTTCCTGTTATGTAATCTTCTGTTTTCTTATTAGTTGGATTAGTAAATATCTTATCTGTTTTGTCAAATTCTTCTAATACTCCTTGATAGAAAAATCCCGTATATTCTGAAATTCTTGCTGCTTGTTGCATGTTATGTGTAACAATTATGATTGTATAATCTTTTTCTAAATGTCTTATTAATTCCTCTATTTTTGCTGTAGAAATTGGGTCTAAAGCTGATGTAGGCTCATCCATTAATAAAATTTCTGGTTTTACTGCTATTGCCCTTGCAATACATAATCTTTGTTGTTGCCCTCCAGATAAACCTAAAGCTGATTTATGTAATTTATCTTTTACTTCATCCCATAAAGCAACTTGTTTTAAAGATGTTTCAACTATTTCCATAAGTTTATTCTTATCAGTTTCTCCATGTAATTTTGGTCCATAAATAATATTTTCATAAATAGTTTTTGGAAAAGGATTTGGTCTTTGAAAAACCATTCCAATTTGTTTTCTCAAATTAACAATATCATATTTTCTATCAAATATATCTTTACCATCTAATGCAATAGTTCCTTCATAAATTGAAGTATCTATTAAGTCATTCATTCTGTTTATTGATCTTAGAAAAGTTGATTTTCCACATCCACTTGGTCCTATTAAAGCAGTTGTTTTGTTTTTTTCAACTTCCATATTTATATTTTTTAAAGCTTGAAATTTCCCATAATAAAAATTAAAATTTTTAACTGTTAATCTAATTGAATTATTTTTATCCATTTATTTTTAATCCTCCCTATATTTTCTTTCTAAATTTAATTCTTACCCATGCTCCAAATAAATTAAATCCTACAGTTATAAACACTAAAACAAATAATGTCCCGTTCATAATTTCCTTTGGCATTTTTGCAACTTGTGTCGAAATTACATATAAATGATATGGTAATGCCATAGCTTGTTCCCAAATTGAGCTTGGTAAAAATGGTAGATAATATGCTGCTACTGTAAATATTATGGGTGCTGTTTCTCCTGCTGCTCTTGAGATACTTAAAATTATTCCTGTTAATATCCCTGGCAGTGCTGCTGGTAATACAACTTTAATTGTAGTTTCCCATTTTGTTGCTCCTAATGCAAGGGAAGCTTCCCTAAGAGTATTTGGTATAGCAAGAAGTGCTTCTCTTGTTGCTGTTATTATTACAGGTAGACACATTATGGATAAAGTTAAACTTCCTGCTAATAATGATGTCCCAAAATTTAAAGCTATCACAAATAGTGCCATTCCAAATAACCCATAAACTATACTTGGTATTCCTGCTAAGTTCACTATTGTTAAATTTATTATCCTTCTTACCCAATTATCTTTAGAATATTCTACTAGATAAACTCCTGTAAAGACTCCAAAGGGTACTGCAAATATTATAGTCATTACTGTAAGCCAAATTGTTCCAACAATACTTGGAAAAATTCCACCTTCCCTCATTCCCTCTGCAGGCATTGAAAATAAAAAAGTTTTAGAAATTGCTGGTAAACCTTTTACAATTATATATCCTATTATAAAAACAACTGGTAAAATCGTTAAAGCTCCAATAAGTTTTATTAAAGCTGTTATTACCTTTTCTCCATTTCCTTTAAGTATCTTCATCTTAATCTCCTATTTAAACTTTCTAGATTTGTTAATAAAATAATCACCTAACGTATTTGTTAAAAAACTTATTAAGAAAAGAACAAATCCTATTGCAAATAATGCATAATAATGTGTACTTCCTTGAACAACTTCTCCCATTTCTGCTGCTATAGTTGCAGTCATTGTTCTAACTGGCGAAAGAACTGATAATGTAAGTGTTGGAGAATTTCCTGTTACCATAAGAACTGTCATTGTTTCTCCCATTATTCTTCCAAAACCTAACATTATTCCTGCAAATATCCCTGGAAATGCTCCTGGTAAAATTACTTTTACAATAGTCTCCAATTTATTAGCTCCTAAAGCTAAAGAAGCTTCTTTATAAGACTCATCTAATGCTCTTATTGCATCATCTGACATACTTACTATGGTTGGAATGGCCATAAATGCTAACATTATTCCTCCTGTCAAAGATGTTAATCCTGTGTCCAAATTAAAATAGTGCTTGATAGGGTCTGAAAAAACATATAACCCTATATATCCTAAAGCTACAGAGGGCAATGCTGCCATTGTTTCTATTATTATTTTCAAGTACTCTCTTTTTTTAGAAGAAGCATATTCAGAAATATAAACTGCTGTTATAATACTAAGTGGAACTGCAATTACTAAAGCTACTAATGTTACTGACAAACTTCCCGTAAATAATGGAAGTAGTCCATATATTTCTGATAATGATATCCAATCTTTCCCAAAGAAAAAAGATTTTATAGAACTTTCGTGAAAAAACTTTAAACTATTTGTTAAAATAAAGAGAAAAATTAAAAATACTATAAGTATATTAAGAAAAGCCACTCCTTGTATACTTACTTTCATTGTCTTGTCTTTTATTTTTCTTATCTCCATTTATCCTCCTCAAATTACTTCTATATTTTACTTTTTCATTCTATATAAAATTTGTAAATAGAAAATAAATCTTATGTAAAAAATCAGTAAATTTTTACATAGAGATTAGCCCTAATATTCTTTTTTTTAAAAACATTTATTGTCTAATAAAGGAAATTTAAAAAAAGATAGAATACTATTGTACAAGGTTCACAAACTCAAAATTTTTAGGAGGTTTTTCAAATGCGATTAAAAAACAAAATTACTCTAAGCTTTTCATCTATTTTCCTACTAGTTTTAATTTTTATTGGCTTGTTTATATATAAAGATACTAGAAAAACAACTATGAAATTAATTGATAATGAAGTTGAAGAAGCTCTAACCTCTAATTCAAAAGCCTTATCATTTTATCTTGATGGTTTAGTTAATGAAATGACTGTCATATCTGAAAACCCTATTTTCCAAAGTGGTGATGAAGAAGCCATGAAACAATATTTAACAGATGAACAAAAATTAAAATCACAAAGATTTTCACTTTTATTTTTCTCTAATCTTGAGGGAAAAAATCTTACTTCTACCGGAAGTAAAGGAGATATTTCCGAAAGGGATTACTTTAAAAAATTAATGTCTCAAGGAAGTGGTTATGTTATAAGTAGTCCCATTATCTCTAAATCTACAGGTAATGCTGTTTTCGTAATTCTTGTTATGATAAAAGATAAAGATGGAAAAAATATAGGAGCATTAGGAAACAATGTTCTTCTTGAAACTGTCTCTGGATTAGCAAACGAAATTAAAGTTGGTGAAACAGGATATAGCTGGATCATTGATGAAAAAGGAACAATTATTGCCCACCCTGTTGTTGAAGAAAGAATGAAATCTTCTCTAGAAAAAAACAACACTATTAACGTTAATGCTGATAATGTAACTAGCATTTTAAAAGAAGAAGCAACTATGAATGTAAAAGCTACTAGCTCTCAAAACAAAAGTGTAATAATTGGTTCTAAGAAAATTAAAGGTTCCCCAAGTTGGACTTTAATTACAACTGTTGAAGAAAAAGATATACAAAAAGATGCAAATACTATTGCTTTAGACATTTTAATGTATACATTTGTTGGAATTATATTAATAGCCTTTGTATCAATATTTATTGCTTCTAAAATCTCTAAACCAATTGCACAAATGGAAGAAAAATTTCACATACTATCCAGTGGAAATTTAAATACAAAACTAGATTTTCATGGAAATGATGAAATTGGTTCTCTTTCAAAAAACTTTAATTCTTTTGTAGAGAAGCTTTCAGATACAATTGGTGATATTATAAGCCTTACATCAGACGTTGTTGAAACTAATAAAGTTTTAAACTACTCTATGGATAATTTGATTAATGGTAAAAATAGTTCTTATTATTCAAAACTGAATGACAAAATTGAAGATGGAATTATACAACTTAATGATTCTGTTGCTAATGTTTTAGACAATGTAAGAAATCAAACTGCTTCTGCTGAAGAAAGCCTTGCAGCCTTAGAAGAAATTTCTGCAACAAATGAAAATATAAATAATAATATCCAAGCTACTAATAAAGCTTTCAACGAAACTTTAAATGTCGCTGAAGCAAGTTCTAAAGATATGAATAAAATGTCTGTTAGTATGACTGCCATATCAGAAAGTACTGATAAAACAAATGAAGAAATCGAAAAACTAAAATCTTTATCAAATACTATTGGTTCTATTACTACTGCTATTAATAGTATTGCCGAACAAACTAATCTACTTGCATTAAATGCAGCTATAGAAGCAGCCCGTGCAGGTGAAGCAGGTAGAGGATTCTCTGTTGTTGCTGATGAAATCAGAAAATTAGCTGAACAAACTAATAAAGAAACTGATAAGATTGAAAGCCTTATTTCCACAATTCAAAGTGAAGTAGATATTGTTCAAAAAGGTTCTAGTGAAATTAAAGCTAAGGTAGAAGAAGGAATAAAGATAACGAAAATTGCCCAAGAAAATATGGCTAAAATTATCTATAACAACGAACTAAATGCAAAAGAAATAGGAGAAATCACTTCTTCTATTGATGAACAATCAATAGCTTCAAGAGAAATAACAACTGCTATAGGTTCCATTGCAGATAGTTCTACTGAAATTGAATCTTTAAGTATTGAAACAACTAGTATTTCAAATGATGTTAAAGACACTATTATGAAACATCAACATTCATTACAAGAGCTTGAAAGCTTGATTATCAAATTAAAAGAAGATTTAGACTTCTTCAAATTATAATTTATAACTATTAAGCCATATAAAAGATTTAAACATCAATGTTTGTACCCACCTTTGACCTGAAAAGATGAAAGTCTCCCCTTATTAGGGGGAGATTTAGAGGGGGTTATTTCTACTCACTAAGTTGATTGACATTGAATAGATTTATACCGCAACTCCTCAAAACTCTTATTTTACATTGCTTTTTATACTTGAGTAGTCACTATAATTTTAAAAGGGATGAAAAATAATTTCATCCCTTTTTTACATTTCAATTTTTATATTTTCTTGATTTTTATTGTGGAAATCTATGTATTTTTCTCCCCATATTCTCAAGCTTTCTAAAGAATCTGAAAATTCTTTTCCCATATCGCTAAGCTCATATTCTACTTTTGGAGGAATTTGAGGGTATATTGTCCTTTTTACTATTCCATAATCCTCTAATGCTCTTAACTGTTTTGTTAATGTTGCTTGCGTAACTTCTGGTAATAATTTTTGAAGTTGATTAAATCTTAGTGTTTTTTCTTGTAAATGATATAAAATCATAAAAGCCCATTTTCCAGATAAAATTTTCTGAATTGTAAAATATGGACATTTTCCAAATAAATCTTGTGTTGTTTCCATTATAACCTCCATACTATCTAAAAAGATACTTAGAATTAAAAAAAATCGTACTTGTTATTTTTATTTTTAATATATATACTATTGTTATATCATAAAAAACAGGTAAAAATCAAGGAGGTTTTAAATATGAAAATATTAGTAACAGGTGCAACAGGAAAATTGGGAAGTTTGGTTATAGAAAATTTATTAAAAAATACTGCTCCAGAAAATATTGCTGTTAGTGTTCGTGATACAGCTAAGGCTCAACATTTGAAAGATAAAGGGATTGATGTTAGATATGGAGACTTTGACAAGCCTGAAAGTTTAAAAGATGCTTTTAAAAATATTGATAAACTTCTTATTATTTCTACAGATGGGGACAATGAAACAAGAATTAAGCAGCATAAAAATGCTGTAAATGAAGCTAAAATTGCTAATGTTAGATTTATAGCTTACACTAGTGTAGGAAAAGCTGATACAAGCACTCTTCCTCTTGCTATTGTTCATAAAGAAACTGAAGCATTCATAAAAGACTCTGGTATTCCATACTCATTTTTAAGAAATAATTGGTATTTAGAGAATGAAACTGACAGTTTTAAAGAAGCTATTTCTACTGGAACTTGGACAAATTCTATTGGAGAAGCAAAAGTTGGATGGGCATTAAGAAAAGACTATGCAAAAGCTTGTGCAAAAGTTTTAACTACAGATAATCATAACAACACTGTTTATGAACTTTCTAGAAAGCCTGTTTCTGTTAAAGAAATCGTTGAAATAATTGAAAATTTGACTTCTAAAAAAATTAATGTTAATAACATAGATGAGGAAACTTATTCAAACATTTTAAAATCTAATGGGCTACCTGAACCAGTTGTAAATTTTGTTGTTGGATTACAAAATTCAATTAAAAATAATTCATTAGATATTGAAAGTAATGATTTTGAAGCTTTATTGGGTGAGCCTATTACATCACTTAAAGAATCTGTTGAAGAAATTGTTAAACAACTTTCATAGAAATAAAAATTATATTAACAAGGATTTTTTTGATAAATCCTTGTTTTTTTATTGAAAATTATAGGGGTAATTGGTATTATGGAGTATGTGGATGATTAAATTTATAAATATTAATTAAAAAGGGGATATCTATGAATGAAATTATAATGAAACCTATTGGATATGTTAAAACAAAAAGAACTGAAGCTGTTGATGACAATTGGGGGCAATATGAATCAATCATTGAATTATGCCCAGAATATTCTGAATCTTGTTTTGATGGTATTGAAGACTTTTCACACCTTGAAATTATTTTTTACTTTCATAAATCTGATAAAACATTTATTGGAAGTGAACACCCTAGAGAAAATATAAAATATCCAAAAATTGGTATATTTGCTCAAAGAAAAAAAGATAGACCTAATCATATAGGAGCAACTATTGTGAAATTAGACAAAAAAATTAATAATAAAATTATTGTTAAAAATTTTGATGCTATAGATGGAACCCCTGTCCTTGACATAAAACCTGTTTTTATTGAATATTTACCAAATGAAAAAATAGAACAATCTGAATGGTCAAAAGATTTAATGAAAAATTATTGGTAATTGATTTAATGTTTTAGAAAGAATTTTGAAACAGTTATAAAAAATCTTTTAGGAGGCTTAAAAATGGAATTTATAAAACACAACATTGATTGGGATGCTGAACCAAATGCACCTATGCCAGAAATTAAATTGATAAATAATAATTCAAAACTTATCTTATCATTTTACTTAAATTCATTTATCCATCCTAATATAGATGAAGAGAGTATTGGCATTATTGATTTTATTAACTGCTATAAATACAGAATTGGCCCTACAAATGATGAAGGTTTTTACAAAGGACAATGTCGCTTTTATAAAACTGGTATTCCATGGGGAAATTTCTATGAAATTAAAAATTCAACATGGAAAAAAGACTTCCCAAAAGATGAAATTATCTTGAATAAAACTCTAAAAAATATTAAAGATTTAAATCACTACTTATTTTATTTTAGAGATGAAACTTTTGAATGTATATCTGAATCTTTTAAATTTAATATTAAGAAATCAATATAAAAAGGGAATTTCCTAAATTCCCTTTTCATCTATCAACCTCTTCTGTATCTACTAACTTTACTTATTTCTCTTCCTTTATAATCTTTTCTTTCCAATAATTTTTCATCAAAAGGTAGTAACATTTTTTCTCTAAATCTAACAACTTTTTTAAAGGCTTCTATGTAAACATAATACCAAACTTCTTCTTTTTCTATATTTACACTCTCAATTCTTCCTTGTTTTAATGTATACATAATCAATTGTGGTGGTAATTTAGTTGTTAAACTTGGATTAACAATAACCACTTCCATACCCATTACATATTTAGGCTTTGGTCTAGAGATTTTAACAACTGTTCTAGACTTTTGTGCCAATTTTTTCTTTTTATACTTTTGAACCAGCTCATTTATTTTTGCTATTTCATCTTCAACCAAATCTAATTCTTTTAATTCATTAAGCAATTCTTCCTTTGTCACTGAAATCTCTCCTTTTGTATTTAATTTTAATCACTAATTAAATACTTCCATTTTATTAACATAATAATCCCCATTGATTTCATTATATCAAGAGTCTTAAATATCTGCAATATCAAATTTTATTTTTATTTGTAAATTTTTATTAAAAAACCTTTATTTATTAGATTTCCAAAATAAAAATAATTTTAATCTATACATATTTTTACAATAAAAAAAGTTAAAACTTACTTTCCATCGTGATTTTTAAAATATTTAGTCTCATTGTTTTATTCATTTTTAAGTGCTACAAAGCTCCCTACAAACTCTGCTAAAATTTCTTCTTTTCCTTTTTCTTTCAAAAAAACTTCTATATTTACTCTTACTTTCCCAAACTTTTTGTAAATTTTTTCAATTTTTAACATATCTACTTCTTCACTAATTTTTGTAATTGCTACAAAATCACCTAATACTGGTCTTAAATATTTTACATTACTTTCTTGAATAACTATTGAAGTATTATTATCAATTTTCTCCATCATTAACTTCATTTTTGTCCAACCAGCTAAAATCAATAAGGAACTTATACTTCCTCCAAAAATAGAATTCCTATGATTAATATGCTTCTCATAAGGCCCTTCTACCATTACTTCATTCCCATTTATTTCAACAATAGAAAAATCCATTTCTTTTACAATAGGTATATGTTCCTCTATATAATCCTGTAAATACTCTTTATCCATCATAATCATCTCCTCATAATCTGAAAACTTGGTAGTTTATAGCACTTACTTCTTCAAAATTTTAACTTTCTAAATAAGTAAAAAATAAAAATTCACTTTATTTTAAATGATATTAGTTATTTTTAACATTGTCAAGTTAAGCTTTTATTTATCTTTTAATTCCTTATGTCATTTACAATGCTTACTTAATTAAAATCCTACTGTAACAAAAAAAGCATAGCAATGCTATACTTTTTTTGTTATTTTATACATTCTACATTCCCAAGGTTTCAATTTATCTTCTTCTACCTCTTCATAATTTTTAACTATTATCTCAAAGTCTTTATATCCCAATTTTTTCATATTAAAATTCACTTGATTATTTGACAAATTTCCAATAATTAAATATTTTTCATTATTCAAATTTCTCTCATAAGCAAAAATTTCATCATGCTCTTCTAATAATAATTTAAACTCCCCATAAATTAAAGTTTTAGAGTTTTTTCTAATTTCTATAAGATTTTTATAAAAATTCAAAATAGAGTTTTCATCATTTAATTCTTTTTTAACATTTATTTCTTTGTAATTCTTATTTATTTCCATCCAAGAACTTTCCGTAGAAAATCCTCCATAATCACTACTATCCCATTGCATTGGACTTCTAGCATTATCTCTTGAAATAGCGTAAACATATTCCATAGCTTTTTCCTCAGACATTCCATGTGACACTTTTTCTTTATAAATATTTATTCCTTTAACATCATTATACTTCTCAATAGAATCATATTTTACATTAGTCATTCCTATTTCTTGACCTTGATATATAAAAGGAGTTCCTTTTTGCATAAAATATACTAATGCAAAAGCCTTTGCACTTTGTTCTCTATATTCCTTATCATTCCCCCATCTTGAGACAACTCTTGGAATATCATGATTTTCTACGAATAAAGCATTCCATCCATCTTTTTCAAGGGCATATTGCCATTTTGCCAACACTTTTTTATAGGCTTTTGCATTAAATCCTATGTCATTTTCATAATCCCATAATTCAAGATGTTCAAATTGAAAAAGCATATTAAATTTTCCTTCTGTTTCACTAGCCCATAATGAAGCTTCTTCAGCTGTTACTCCATTTGCTTCTCCTACTGTTACCACTTGATGCTTATCAAAGGTTTCTCTTTTAAGCTCATCAAGAAATTTATGTATTCCATTTACATTCATATGATTATCAAAAGACGACACATATTTTAATTTTTTAGGATTTGGCATATCAGGAAGTCCTTCTACCTTTTTTATGTGACTTATGGCATCAACCCTAAATCCATCTACCCCTTTATCCAACCACCAATTTATCATTTTGTATAATTCTTTACGAACTTCTTCATTTTCCCAATTCAAGTCTGGTTGACGTTTTGTAAAAAGATGTAAAAAAAACTCCTTAGTTTTTTCATCATACTCCCAAGCTGAACCCTTAAATATACTTTCCCAATTATTAGGCTCTTCTCCATTTTTCCCTTCACGCCAAATATACCAATCTCTTTTAGGATTATCCTTTGAGCTTCTTGATTCTACAAACCATTTATGTTCATCACTTGTATGATTAATCACTAAATCTATTATAAGTTTCATATTTCTTTTATGAGTTTCTTTTAAAAGTTCGTCAAAATCATTCATATTTCCAAAATCTGGCATAATATCTTGGTAATCACTAATATCATAACCATTATCATCATTAGGAGATTTATACATTGGACATATCCAAATTAAATTTATCCCTAAATCTTTTAAATAATCTAATTTCTCTATAACTCCTCTTAAATCCCCTATCCCATCATTATTTGAATCCTTAAAACTTCTTGGATATATTTGATATCCAACAGCTTCTTTCCACCATTTTTCCAAAAAAACCGTCTCCTTTGCAACCGTTTGCATTAATATTAAAAAAAATAAAATCATGCTGATTTTATTTCATAAACTCTAATAAAATGAATCTCTTTTAATAAATTCACAGTCAACTATAAAATGTTTATTAGGATTATTTATCCCTTCTAAACTATCAATTAAAAGTTTAGCTGCCCAATATCCTAACTCTTGAGCCTTTATATTTACTGAAGACAAAGTAGGTGTTTGATAAGTAGCTAAAGGAATATCATTAAATCCTGTAACTGTAACCTCTTCTACTTTTTCTTCCTTCAATTTTTTCATTACTCCTATGGCTAGGACATCATCTGTTGTAAAAACTGCATCAAATTTATTTTTTTTCTTTAAATAATTACTTATAAGTTTATAACCTGTTTCTTCACAACAATCTTCACCAATCAAAATATTTTCTTTTGAAAAGTTAATGCCATTAACCTCATGAGCCATTTTATAACCATTAAGTCTATCTTTTGTTACATTCCAATGGGGTCTCCCACCTATAAAAACTATTTTTTTCTTTCCCCTTTTAATTATTTTATCATTAAGTTCAAAAGAAGATTTAAAATTATCATTATCAACCCATAAAATATTTTCTGTTTCCTCTGGCCTTCCAATTACTACAAAAGGGAATTTTTTTTCTTTTAAAAACTCAATTGTCTTATCTTTTTCTTTTGCCCTTAAAAGACAAATCCCATCTACAAGACTACTATTACAAAGCTCCTCAATATAAAGGATTTCATCCTTTTCCTCTTTACTAAATGCATAAGTAATAAAATAATTCATGCTTTGAGCATAAAGACTCATTCCCTTCATTGCTTCTATAAAAAAATGATTGGAAATCATATCTTGAGCTTCACTAGGAAGAACTACTCCTAACATATGCCTTTTATTGTTCGCTAAACTTCTTGCAATAGCATTAGGTTTATAATTTAATTTTTTAATTGCTTCATAAACTCTTTCTTTTGTATCCTTACTGATTTTTTCACTATTGGATAATACCCTAGAAACTGTTGATGTTGCAACTTTTGCCTCTTTTGCCACGTCTTTTATTGTTACTTTCATGATAAAAAACTCCTTTAAACTAACTTCCCAATGCAAATAACTTTTATTTCTGATTTTATTGCATAAATCCTAAAAAGTCAAAATATTTATTTATTATTTTTTCATTTCCTCATAAAACTCCTTATTTTATTAAGAAAATTTGTTTTGTTTTTTTACTTTATGTTCAAAAAAAATAAATAATATTGACAAATAAAAAAAATAGAGGTATAAATTTATTGTTCCAAATTTGCAAATAACTTTTATTTTTTTTATTAATTCGTGCAAGCGATTGCAAAGAACTAAAAATCTTAATGAGGAGGAAATATGAAAAAATTATTAATTTATGTTTTATCAATTATGGCTATACTTTCAATAACAGCTTGTGGAGGTAATCAAAATAGCAGTAATACTTCAAATTCTAGTTCTAAAGACAGCGAGCCTGTAACTATCGATATTTATCAATTTAAAGTTGAAATAGCTGAGGCCTTTGAAGAACTTGCCAATGAATATATGAAAGAAAATCCTAATGTAACAATAAATATTGAAACTGTTGGAGGAGGTGCTGATTATGGAGCTTCTCTAAGAGCTAAAATGGCTTCTGGAAATGAGCCAACAATTTTTAACGTTGGTGGTCCTCAAGACGTTTATGATTGGAAAGATAAATTAGTTGATTTGTCAGACGTTCCTGTGGTAAAAGAAGCTTTTGATGGAGCAACAGCAGGAGTTACAATGGATGGTAAAGTTTATGGAATACCTTTTACTCAAGAAGGATATGGATTTATATATAACAAAGCTTTATTTACAAAAGCTGGAATTGACCCTAAAACAATAACTAGCTTTGCTAAATTAGAAGAAGCAGTTAAAACTTTAGACTCTAAAAAATCTGAATTAGGTATTGAATCTGTTTTTGCTCTAGCAGGAAAAGAAACTTGGGTTACAGGATTACATTTTACTAATGTTGCTTTATCACCTGAGTTTGAAAATGTATTTAATGCTTTTAACTCTAAAACTGTTGCATTTAAATATTCTGAAGGAATGCAAAAGTTATTTGATTTACAAGTAAAATACGGAAAAACACCTGTAAATTCGGTTGATTATTCAACTCAAGTTGAAAAATTATTTTCTCTTCAAAAAGTTGCTATAATTCAACAAGGAAACTGGACTATGGGAGCAATAAAAGGAATTGATGAAGAACTTGCTAATAATATAGGATTTTTACCTATGCCTATTATTGGTGCCAAAGAAGACTCTATTCCTGTAGGAATCCCTATGTACTGGACTGTTAATAAAACAAAAGATGAAAAAACTCAAAAAGCAGCAAAAGATTTCTTAAATTGGATATATACATCTGAAAAAGGAAAAGACTATGTAATAAATAAATTTGGATTTATCCCTCCTTTCAAAGGATATGAAGCAGAAAATTTACAACCAAAAGATGCTCTAGCAAAAGATATTATGGACTATTCTAAAAATGGTAAAACAATTCAATGGGTATTTATGGGATATCCTTCTGGTTGGGGAATGGAAAAAATGGGTGTAGATTTACAAAAATATGTTGATGGAAAATTAACTTGGAACCAAGTTATGGAAAACGGTAAAAAATCTTGGGAAGAAGCTAGAAAAAAATAGTTAAATATGCTTAGTACCAATAATTTAATTGGTACTAAGCATAAATTCTATGCACATAGGAGAAAATTATGAGATACGATAAAAAATGGTTTTGGTTATTTGTTTTGCCTGTTTTAATAGCATTTAGTATAGTCGTTATTATTCCTTTAATAACAGGTATATATTATTCTTTTACTGCTTGGAATGGAAGAGTTGACCAAATTCCAAAGTTTATTGGTTTAAAGAACTATTTATCTGTTTTTAAAGATGAAAATTTCTTAAATGCTTTCATTTTTACAACAAAATTTACGGTTGTATCCATTATAATTGTTAATACTGTTGGATTTTCTTTGGCTCTTTTGGTTACAAGAAAATTAAGAATGTCAAACTTTATGAGAACTATTTTCTTTATGCCTAACTTAATAGGAGGACTAATCTTAGGATTTATTTGGCAATTTATATTTGTTGGAGTCTTTCAAACTATTGGAGAAACCTTTAAAATAAACTTTTTACAAGGTTGGCTTTCTGATGATAAAACAGGTTTTTGGGGATTAGTTATAATTCTTACTTGGCAAATGGCAGGATATTTAATGGTTATATACATTGCTTCTTTACAAAACATTCCTAAAGAACTAATTGAAGCTAGTGAAATTGATGGAGCTAACTCTTGGGAAAAAACAAGACACATAATTATACCTATGGTTGCACCTGCTTTTACAATAAGTATTTTTCTAACTTTAGCTAATTCTTTTAAATTATTTGACCAAAATTTAGCATTAACAAATGGTGGCCCCGGAAATGCTACAGAAATGCTTGCTCTTAACATATATAAAACAGCTTTTACTTTCTCTAAGTATGGAGAAGCTCAAGCAAAGTCAATTATTTTCTTTTTAGTAGTAGCTGGAATCACTTTGGTTCAAGTATATTTTAGTAAGAAAAAAGAGGTGGAAATGTAATGAAAAGAAAGCAAAATTTTAAGTTTATTCTTTATATTGTTGGACTATTTACATCACTACTTTATGTTTCTCCTTTCTATATATTGATAGTTAATGCTTTTAAAACAAAAAAAGATTTATTTGAAAGTACTTTAAAACTTCCTGCAATTTGGACTTTTAAAAACTTTGAAACAGCAGCAACAAAACTTTCATTACTAAGTGAAGCAAATAGTTTTTGGAGTTCTTCTTTATTTAATTCACTTTTCATAACAATTTTTTCTGTAATTGTAACTATAATTTTTACATCAATGGCTGCTTGGATGCTTGTGAGAACTAAATCAAAAGTTAGCACTTTTATATTTTTTATGTTTATCGCTGCAATGCTAGTTCCTTTTCAAGCTGTAATGCTCCCATTAGTTGCTTTAGCTGGAAAATTGGCTATGCAAAATAGAATTGGACTTATTTTTATGTATCTTGGCTTTGGTTCCAGTCTTTCTATCTTTTTATATCATGGATTTATCAAAGGACTTCCTATTTCTGTTGAAGAAGCTGCAATTGTTGACGGTTGTTCCCCTTGGCAGGTCTTTTGGAAAATAGTTTTCCCAACTTTAAAACCTATTCATATTACAGTAGGAGCATTAAATGTTATTGCCATATGGAATGATTTTCTTCTACCTCAACTCATGATAAATCAAAAAGGAATGCAAACTATTCCTTTAAAAATGTTCTTTTTCTTTGGTGGATATTCAAAACAATGGCATTTAGCAATGGCTGGATTACTAATTGCAATTATTCCTGTTGTTATCTTCTACTTTATGGCTCAAAAACATATTATTGAAGGAATAACTGCTGGAGCTAATAAATAAATTTTGGAGGAAATATGAAAAGAAAATGGTGGAAAGAAGGCATTGTCTATCAAATTTATCCTAAAAGTTTTAAGGATAGTAACAATGATGGTATTGGAGATATAAAGGGAATTATTGAAAAAATTCCTTATTTAAAGGATTTAGGAATAAATATTATTTGGTTAAACCCTATTTATGACTCACCAAATGATGATAATGGTTATGATATTAGAAATTATCAAGCCATTTTACAAGAATTTGGAACTATGGAAGACTTTGATTTACTACTTAATGAACTACATAAAAATAATATTAAACTTATTATGGATCTAGTTGTTAATCATAGTTCAGATGAACATCATTGGTTTGTAGAATCAAGGAAATCAAAAGATAACAAATATAGAGATTACTATATTTGGCAAAAAGAAAAACCAAATAATTGGGGTTCATTTTTTGGAGGAAGTTCATGGGAATTTGATGAGTTGACTAAAGAATACTATTTACATTTATTTTCTAAAAAACAACCTGATTTAAACTGGGAAAATGAAAATCTTAGAAATAACGTTTATTCTTTAATGAAATGGTGGCTAGATAAGGGAATAGATGGATTTAGAATGGATGTTATAAATATGATTGCAAAAAATCCGTTATATCCTTCTAATCCTTCATTAATGTCAAATGGCTTTGAAGATGGTAGTAAATATTTTTTAAATTTGCCAAAAGTTCATGATTATTTACAAGAAATGAATGAAAAAGTTTTATCAAGTTATGATGTTATGACTGTTGGTGAATGTCCTGGAACTAGTCCTAAAGATGCTATTTTATTTTCAGAAGACAAACGAAATGAACTTAGCATGATTTTTCAGTTTGAACTTATGGACATTGATGGAACAGATAACAAATGGAACTATAAGAAATGGAATTTAAAAGATTTTAAAAAAATTATTAATAAATGGCAAATTGGCCTTGAACATGAAGGATGGAACAGTATTTATTTAATGAACCATGATAGACCTCGAGCCATTTCTAGATTTGGAAATGATAAAGAATATCGAAAAGAATCTGGAAAATTACTATCTATGTTGACTCTATCTTTAAAAGGTACCCCTTATATTTATCAAGGTGAAGAAATAGGAATGACTAATATTGCTTTTGATAGTATTGATGACTACAAAGACATTGAAACTCTCAATTACTATAAAGAAGTTATAAATAATGAAAATATTAATTCCATTATGGATAAAATTCATTATTCTAGTAGAGATAATAGCCGAACTCCCATGCAATGGAATAATCAAGAATTTGGTGGGTTTTCAGAGGCTAATCCATGGATAAAAATTAATCCTAATTATATTGATATTAATGTTGAGGAATCTTTAAAAGATGAATTTTCTATACTAAATTTTTATAAAGAAATGATTAAATTTAGAAAAAATAATTTAGCATTAGTTTATGGAACTTTTACCAATCTAGATATTAATAATGAAAATCTTTATAGTTATCTTAGAAGTGATAATGAAAATAGTTTTTTAATACTATTAAATTTTTCAGAAGAGAAAATTAACTTTGAATTGCCTGAAGAAATAAACTCTAAAAATAAAGAGTTGAAAATAAAAAATTATAAAAATCCTTCAAACGTTGGTGAATTAAAGCCTTATGAAGGTCAGATAATAAAGTTAAAATAGAGCCAATAATTTTGGCTCTATTCTAATTTTGCTTATTCTTCATCATTATTTCACTATATTTTTTATCTGAACCTAAAATATGTTCTGATAACCATGTTTTTAAAAAATCCATAATATCCTTAGACATTTCAACTTCTCCACTAGAAAATTCATCATAAAATTTCCCAACTGTTTTTAATAAATCTTTATGAATTTTCTTATGGTTCTCTAAATCAGAATAACCATTTTTTTCCATAAGCTTTTCTTCATAATCAAAGTGACTAACAGTATAATCTACTAAATCTTTTAAAACTTTACCAATTACGCTTCTACCCTTTTCATAAAGCATTGCATTATTAAGTTCATTTATAATAGAAACTAATTTTTTATGTTGTTCATCAATAGATTTAACATTTACACTATAACTATCTTTCCAAGGCATTGCTTCTATTTCGTTAACCGATTTGGTTTCATCTACATCAAAAATTTGAACTAAATTATTTAATGCCTCTGACACAATTGTTATAGTTTTTAAATTTTTTAAAGAATTATTTAAAAAATTAGTAAC
>JAFGUR010000018.1 GCA_016938425.1 Fusobacteriaceae bacterium | reverse complement strand
TTTTTATTCAAATAACTTATTGAACTTTGAAGTTCTTCTTGTTCTTTAATTAATTTATTTTTTTGTTCTTCCAGTAAATTCATTCTTTCAATAATAGTTTTATCCCCTAAATCTCTCAAATTAGAATATTTCTGAATTTCTTTAATTGGCATATTAATTTTTTTTAGCCTTTTTATAAATTGGATCCATTCTATTTCTGACTCTGAATAAACTCTTTGATTTTCTTTATTTCGCATTGGTTTTATTAGGCCTAAATCTTCATAATACCTTAGAGTTGTTATCTTTAAATTACATTTTTTTGCCATTTCTCCAATTAATAATTCCATAAATCCCCTCTTTATACAATTTCTTATTGACCTCTAGTTTACTATAGCTATTATACTACTAATGTTATAATTTTAAAAATAATTTAGGAGGTTTAAAATGAACAATCGTTATTCAAATGGAATCCAAAAATTAAAAGAAGTTGATGGGAATGGAGGTATAGATGTTATAGAATCATTAAAAGATATTTCTCCAGATTTGGGTAAATACATCATAGAATTTGCCTTTGGTGATATTTATTCTAGAAAATTTTTGGACTTGAAACAAAGAGAAACTATAACATTAGCTTCTCTACTAACTCAAGGCGCATGTGAGCCTCAACTAAAAGTTCATATTAAAGGGGCTTTAAATGTAGGATTAAAAAAAGAAGAAATAATTGAAATATTTATCCAGTGCATTCCTTATGTTGGGTTTCCAAAAGTTTTAAATGCAACTTTTGCAGCAAAAGAAATCTTTTTACAATTATAAATTAAAGAGTTGGCTTTTTAGCCAACTCTTTCTCAAAATTATTAATCAGGATATTTTAAATTTTCATCTTTGATATTTCTAATTACTTCTACCAAATATTTATTAGCTTCAAATTTTGCAAGTTCCAAATTCATATCTTCACAATTTCCACAATCTCTTGGAGTTGCTCCTGGAATTTCTCCTTCAAATACAGATACAAATTCTAGCATTTCTTTTATTAAATCAACTATGTCTTTTGACTCCAAATCACCCTTCATTATCAAATAAAATCCAGTTCTGCATCCCATAGGTCCAAAATAAATTATATTATCTTTTTGACTTTCATGATTACGCAAAAAAGTTGCTCCCAAATGTTCTATTGTATGAATTTCTCCTGTTCCCATTACCTTTTCTTTATTAGGAACTTTCCATCTTAAATCAAATGTTGTTATAACTTCCTCTCCAACACAATCTTTTCTTGATACATATATTCCTCTTAACAAATCAATATGATTTACTGTAAAACTCGCTATTTTTTCCATAAAATCATCTCCTTATATATTCCTCTATAGCTTCTCTTTCTTTCTTTTTAAGCTCAATTGCTTTCTCTTCATGGTTCATAAGTATTTTTGTGTAAATTAATTCAAGCACAAATAACTGAGTTAATCTTGTATTTAAAGCTCCACCTTGTAAAGGACCTTCTTTTGTTCCATTTAATAAAGTATAATTAGCTTCTTTGGTAATTGGTGATTTAGCTTGATGAGTTATGGCAATTGTTCTTGCACCTTGACTCTTTGCTATTTTTAATCCTTTTATAGTTTCTAATGCACAACCTGAATTTGATATACCTATTACTAAATCATCTTTTTCCAAAGTTGCTGCAACCATTGCCATAAAATGATTGTCAGTATAGCTTTCCACTTTATAACCTAAAAGCATAAATTTATACTTCCCTTCTATAGCTGCTATTCCTGAAAATCCAACTCCAAAAAAATAAATTCTTTTTGCTTTATCAATTTCCTTTACAACTTCATCTAAAACTTTATAATCCATTAGTTTTAAAGTTTCCTCTACTGCCGATTGACATCCATTAGATATTTTTCTTGCTAAAATATTTGGACTGTCTGTACTTAATAATTCTTCATCTAAAATCTTATTTTTTTGATTATTTAAACTTAATTCCTGAGCAAGAGCCATTTTAAAATCATGAAAACCTTTAAATCTAAGTTTTCTACAAAATCTAATTATTGTAGCCTCTCCCACTTCTACCTTCTCAGAAAATTCAATAATAGTAAAATATATAACCGCTCCTCTATTTTCTAAAATATATTTAGCCACTTTTTTCTCTGATTTGGTAAAATCATAATCTAAACTTTGTATCATTGGAAGAATTCTACCAATCTCGTTTTTCATCTATATTCACCCCATTTTTTTATACATCTAAAGTATAAATGAGTTCTTATTCTTTGTCAATGGAATCAATAAAAGTCTTTGTTTTTATTTGTGACCATGTACACTAATTTCTTAAAAAAAAATCTATTCTATAATTGCGTTATATTTTTTAATCTAAAATTCTAAACATATCTTTAAGATCTCTTCTTTTAGGTACTGGTATTTCTCCCTCAACTCTTTTCCCTATCGGCAAAATTCCTGCAATTTCATATTTTTCTTCTAAATTTAGTATGCTTTTTGCATTTTCAAAATCATATGCTCCTACAACTACTGTCCCAAGTCCCATTTCATGAGCTCTAAGCATAATATTTTGACAAGCAAGTCCTAAATCAAACATTCCCCAAGTTCCAACACTATTAAAGTCAAAGTCTTTATAATATCCTGATTTTCCTTTTTCATAACAAGCTACAATTAGTAAACTTGTTCCTAAAGAGCAATTGGTTGCTGGATTTTTAGGATAACATTTTTCTACTAACTCTTTTATTAACTCTTTATTTCTTATAGCTATAAAATAGCTTGATTGCGTATTTGCCCAACTTGGTGCAAATCTTGCAGCTTCTAAAAGCTCTTTCAATTGCTCATCAGTTACATAGTCATCTGTAAATTTCCTTACACTTCTTCTCTCTAAAATTATTTTTTTCATATTTGTTAAAACTCCTCTCAAATTGTTTATATATAATAAGTATAAAGTAATTTTATTAAAAAGCCAAAATAAAAATTTGATTTTTTGGAAAATTGTAACTAATTACAGTATCTTAATTATTGGATTTTCTACAGAAATTACATCTAAAATTGAATCTGCGCATAAGAAGCAAAAGTGCTTTAACTCTAAATAACCAGAAATTCCACAAGATTCTATATTTAACCATTCAATATATTTAGAATTAGATATAATAAAAAAATCCTTGTTTTGACCTTTCAACCACATTATTTTCAACTATCCATTTTTTAAGTTGTTCTGTATTCATATTTCTCTCCACTTTTATTAATTATTATATTAAAAATAGAATTT
>JAFGUR010000171.1 GCA_016938425.1 Fusobacteriaceae bacterium | reverse complement strand
TTGGCAACCAGTATCATTTTTTTGTTTTTATCTTTACTCATTTTTTGAAGTTTTATAAATGCTTCATTTTCGCTTAATCCCTGATGTTTCATTAAAATGCCTTTAGCCTTTTCAATTATTTTTCTTTCTTCCAATAAGTTTTTGGTATTTTCCAATTCTTCTTCCATTTTCTTATAGTCTTTAAACCTTGCCATGGATACTTCAATCGCAATTTTTAAATCTCTTAAATCAACTGGTTTTACCAAATAATTAAATATTCCCAAATCGGATGCTTCTTCAATCAGTTTATCTTCATGATAACCGCTTATAATTATTGTCGGAATAGTCATAGAATCATTAATTTTTTTAACTGCTTCTATACCACTAAGAAAAGGCATATTTATATCAGTTAGGATTAACTGTGGCTTCTTTTTTAGAGCCATATCCACCAACTCTAATCCGTCGGAAGCTTCTCCGATAACTTCGTGACCTAAATCTTCCAAGTTATTTTTTATTCCAATTAGGCACAGAAACTCATCTTCTGCCAATAAAATTCTTAATGAGTCCATATTGCAACCATCCAATCCTATTTAAAATCAATTCATTCCATTTTAGGATACCTTTTATAAAATAAGTATATTATATATATACACAATTGTCAATACCAAAAGATTTTTATTCTTTAAAAATTTTTTCTATGGGAAAAATAACTTCCACATTCGTTCCCGGATTTAAATTTTTATACAATATTTTTCCCTTAAATTCATGAGCAACAATCGAATTAATTATGGAAACCCCCAGAGTAGATGGTTTTTTATCTTCTTTATCTCCTATTCCGATGCCATTGTCTTTAACGTTTAGCAGTATTTCTTTGTTTGTTTTTTTACACTCAATATGAATATTTCCACTCTTTTCAAACTTAAATGCATGTTTATAACAATTGCTAATAAGTTCGTTTATAATTAAGGCTATCGAAGTAGATTTATTGTATGGTATCATAATATTTTCAATGTCTAGTTCTATTTTTATGTCTTTATCGAGAATCAAAGAATTTTCCAAGATAATTTTTACAATATCGTTCAAATTGATAATACCTCTCCCAAGCTTTTCTTTTGATAAAAGATCATGCATTGAAGCAATACTTTTTACTCTAGAAATTACATCGTCAAGCGAGCAAATTATGTCTAGAGAAGGATTTTTCATTAGCTCTCTTTTTTGCATTGTAATTAAATTGATTACAGATTGAAGACTATTTTTAATTCTATGATGGCTTTCTTGCAAAAGCGTAGAACGCCCTATCAACTTTGTTTCTTCTATGGCAATGGCTGCTTGCCTGGAAAATGCATTTAGAAAAAGTTGCTCCTCTTCGGAATAAATATAATAATTTTCGTAAATCAACTGAATAATTCCTGTCACGTTTGATTTTATCGATATGGGCAATAAAATAACGGTTCTTGCACTATTATTTTCATCAAATAAGTCCAAAAATTCTTTTTCATGTTTATTTGCATAAAAAAAAGTTTCTTTCTTGGCTATTTCCATAATGATTTCTTTCTTAATGTTCGCAATTATTGAATTATTTGTTTTCCATATTACACTGTCAATGACGCCATTGGTATCTTCGTCAATCAAATTAATAATGCTTACATCTGCTTTCATAAAATCAGCAGCCTGTTGAGCCAGTAATAATAATACATCGTTTAGTTCGTAATTTGAACTTATATATTCGGCAGCTTTCATAATCGATTTAAGAACAGCCTTTGTTTCGTTGTCTGGAGATTTAACTTCAGTTTTATTATTTTCGATTAGTGCAATTAATTTTTTTGGATTTTTTTTCGCTTCTTCCGAAGTCATTTCTCCAACAATTCTACCTTCGAATGATATTATGATTCTATCCGCTATTTTTAGAGCTTCTTCCCATTTGTTAGTTAAATAAAGTGTACTTTTGCCCATATTTTTGTAATGTGTCACTATATTATACAATTTATTAGCCATTACCGAATTTAGTTCGTCAGAAGGGTTGTGAAGAACTGCCAAATCTGGTTCCGTAATATAGGTTTTCATAATTTGAACCATTTTTTTTTCGCTATTAGTCAAATCTTTTACATTTTTTTTCAATTCAATGTTAATATCAAAGCATTTAGCCCATTTTTCGGCATCTTTTAACATTTTTTTCCAATTAATAAACATAGAAAAATACCTTTTGGGAAACTTTTTTAAATATAAATTTTCGTAGACACTTAAAGTATTA
>JAFGUR010000170.1 GCA_016938425.1 Fusobacteriaceae bacterium | reverse complement strand
AGTTTAATTTATAATTTAAGATATAAAAAAACTGTAGATTTCTACAGTTTTTTATACTTAAAGGAAATTATAAATATTAATGTAATAAGAATCAATAGTTTAACAATCACTATGATTTAAAGTAAAATTAATAATAAAGGATGAATTAATGAAAAAAATAATAATATTATTTATTCTTTCTTTTACAGTATTTGCTTCAAAAGATACTTGGCAAGAAGGAAGTGGGAAATGGGAAAGAGTAGGAATTCCTCAAGTTGTCTTTTCTGGAGGAACCTATAAAGACGAGTTTAAATTTAAAACTGATTTTAGATGTCTAATTTTAGGATATGATATGCAACAAGCATTCTGGAAAAAGAAAGGATTGGCACTTGGTCTAGGAAGTTATTATATGACTGATATAGGTTTTGCAACGTATCTTGAAATGGCCTATGGAACATTTGGATTTAATCAATTTAATGGAAGAGCAAGAATAGGGATTAATACAGATGGAGATATTGTAACAGGAATAAGTTTAACTAAGTCGATAACTTTTTTAGTTATGGATACAAGTCTTGATGTAATAAGTAAAGATGGAGATAATGACGCAATTGTAACAGTAGGATTAGGGATTGGTTTTTAAAAAAATCTTGACATTGTTAAAGAAAATAAGTATAATTTATAAAATAAATATTTTCGGATGAAGATATAGGGAGAGAGCGAAAGCCACCGAAGAAGTAAATCTTTCAGGTATTTACATAAACTTGTAATGGGATCTATATTGGACGAACCTCTGGAGAGAGCAATCTTAGCCACCGAAGGAGTAACACTCTCAGGTAAAAGGACAGGGGATATTGCAAGTAATGTTGCTTTATCTTTTTGTATTGCAAAATCTTTTGAGGGACAGATTATATATCTGTCTTTTGTTTTATTAAAAAATGTTTAATTTGATTTTAAATATATGGAGGTTATTATGAAAGGAAGAGTAATTGTTACAGTATTAGGAAGCGATAAAAGTGGAATTGTAGCTTCTGTTTCAAAAAAGTTATGTGAATTAAAAGGGAATATCATAGATATTACTCAAACAATTTTTGACAAAGAATTATTTGCAATGATAATGCTTGTTGACTTAGCTGATTCTACATTAGAGTTTGATGAATTTAAAAAAGAATTCAAATCTATAGAGAATGAATTAAACTTAAAAATATATGTTCAACATGAAGATATTTTTAAAGCAATGCACAGAATATAGGGAGGTTAAAATACATGCATTTATTACCAAATGAAATATTAGAAACGATAAAAATGGTTGATTTAGAAAATTTAGATATAAGAACAGTAACTATGGGTATTAGTTTACTTGACTGTATAGATAGAAGTGCTGAAAAAACAGCAGAAAATATATATAATAAAATTGTAGGACTTGGAAAAACTTTAGTTGAAACGGCAGATAAAGTTGCTGCAAAATATGGTGTACCAATAGTAAATAAAAGAGTATCAGTTACGCCAATAGCCATAATAGGAAATGCTACAGACGCCACAGATTATACAATATTTGCGAAAGCTTTAGATAGAGCAGCAAAAGAAATTGGAATTGATTTTATAGGTGGTTTTACTGCTTTAGTAGATAAAGGATTTACAGAGGGAGACAGGAAACTGATTGCGTCTATTCCAAATGCTTTAAAAGAAACTGATAGAGTTTGTTCATCAGTAAATGTTGGATCAACAAAATCAGGTATTAACTTAGATGCTGTTGGAATGATGGGGAAAACGGTTAAAGAATTAGCAGAATTAACTGCTGATAAAGATGGATTAGGAGCAGCAAAATTTGTTGTTTTCTGTAATGCTGTGTCAGATAATCCTTTTATGGCAGGAGCTTTCCATGGAGTAAATGAAGCTGATGTAGTGTTAAATTTAGGAATTAGTGGACCAGGAGTTGTAAGAGCAGCACTAGCAAGAATTGACAAGAAAGCACCTATTGATGAAATAACAGAGGCCATTAAAAAAATTAGTTTTAAAATTACTAGAATGGGTGAATTAGTAGGAAAAGAAGTTGCTAAAGAATTAGGAATTGATTTTGGAATAGTTGATTTATCACTAGCACCAACACCAGCAGTAGGAGATTCTGTTGGAAATATATTAGAAGAATTTGGATTAGAATCAGTAGGAGCATATGGAACTACTCTTTCTCTTGCAATTTTAAATGATGCTGTAAAAAAAGGTGGAGCAATGGCAGCGAGCAGAGTTGGAGGACTAACAGGAGCTTTTATACCTGTAAGTGAAGACCAAGGAATGATTGCTGCAGCAAGTAAAGGTTATTTGACTTTAGAAAAACTTGAAGCAATGACTTGTGTATGTTCTGTTGGACTAGATATGATTGCTATTCCAGGGGCTACACCTGATTATGTTATAAGTGGATTAATAGCTGATGAAATGGCTATTGGAATGATTAATAATAAAACAACTGCTGTAAGAGTGATACCTGTACCGGGAAAAGGTGTAGGTGATAGGGTAGTATTTGGAGGACTTTTAGGAGAGGCAGATATTATGCCACTTAATAGTTTAAATTGTTCAACACTTATAAATAGAGGAGGACATGTAAGTCCACCAATTAGTGCAATGAAAAATTAGATTTAAATAGAAAAACCCTGAAATTTTAAAGTTTCAGGGTTTTATTTTAATACCTGTAATAAATTATAAATTTAAGAAAATAGTACTATGAACTTGTGAAGTTTATTTCTATAATTTGATAAATTCATCAATGCTATTTTCAATTAATTTTAATGAATTTTTCCAAAACTCTTTATTTGTTATATCTATTCCAATGGAAGCTACAACATCTTCAATGTTATTTTTTCCTGTAATTGATAAAAGTTTGTCATATTTTTCAATGAAAGAATTCCCTTGTTCAAGATATAAAGCATATAATCCTTTTGAGAATAGAAGACCAAAAGCATATGGGAAATTATAGAAATTTAATGAAGCTTCATAATAATGACCTTTACAAACCCACATATAAGGATGTAAGAATTCATGGTCAAGTCCATTTAAATATGCTGATTTTTGTGAATTTAGCATAATTTCTTTAAAGTTTTCAACATCTAAAGAACCATTCTTTCTTTTTTCTATTACTTCACTTTCAAAAATATATCTAGAATAAATATCTACAATAACTTGTAATGAATCAGAAATATCTTGTTCTAAAATAAATAATTTTTCTTCTTTAGAAGCTGTTTTTAATATAGCATTTTTTACAATAGTTTCACAGAATATAGACGCTGTTTCAGCTATTGGCATAGAATAATTGGTATTTAAATAGCTTTCATTATTAAGAGCATACCCGTGATAAGCATGACCTAATTCATGAGCCAGAGTAGAGACATCACTAAAAGAACCAGTAAAGTTAGTTAAAACTCTACTTTCTCCAATACTTTGAAGATTTTGACAAAAAGCACCACCAACTTTTCCTTCTTTAGGAGAAAAATCTACCCAATTTTCAGCAAAGGCTTTTTTAGCAAAGTTTCCTAGATTATGGCTAAAACTACTAAAATTTTCAATAATAAATTTTATTGAGTCCTCTTCTGTAAAAGTTATATTTGCGTTACCAACAGGAGCAAATAAATCATAAAAAGGAAGCCCGTTTTTATGTCCTAGTATTTGAGATTTTTTTAATAGAAACTTTTCAAATATTGGCAAGTTATCTTTCAGTGCTTCTAGCATAGCTTCAAGAGTTTCCTTTTTTAAACGAGAATCAAGTAAAGTTCTTTGAAGAATAGAGTCATAGCCTCTCATTTCAGTTTCTTCTAAGGCTTCTCCTTTAATTGAGTTTAGAGCAAAAGAAATTGGTTCTTCAATTTTTTTATATGCATTTAATTCTGCAAAATATGCATTTTTTCTATTTACTTGTGAGTTATCATAAGCAAGATTTCTTACAGATGATAAAGGAAGTGTTTCTTGTTTTCCATCAACTTCTACCTCAATCATAAGTGTAGCAGTAAGAGTATCTTGTAATTTAGCCCATGTTCTAGAACCTGTATTTTTGATTTTCTCAATTGCTAATTCTTCTTTTTTAGATAATACATATGTTGATGACTCTTTAATCTCATTTAAGATAAAAGAATGTTCTTTAAGAAACATAGAACTATCAATAATATTTTGCAGTTTGTCACAGTTTTTTAAAGCTTCAGTAAAAATAACATCTAATTCAGTAAATTTAACAAAAAGTTTTTCGCAAAGCTCTATAAGTTTTTTAGCATTGATATCTTTTACATTAACAGTATATGAAAGTTGTCCAAAAGAATAAATTTTTTCGAAAATTGTAGAAACTTCAATTTTCTTTTTTAAGAACTCTTCTAAATTTTCCGTGTTTATTGCAGATAAATTTTCATTTGACCACTTTAAAAAATCATCAAGTTTTGATGGTAGTAAATTTAAATCCTTTTTCAAGTTTTCATCTTCAAAAGACAAATATAGTTTGTCCAAATTCCATTTATAATTCATAAATTTTCCTCCTTTAAATTTTTAAAAATCTTAATTATTAATATCCAAAATAATTTCCCAATATCCTTTGGTTTTACCTATTCGTTTAATGATTCCTTCTGATTTCAATTTATCAAGATGTTTTTGTATAGCTGAAGGATTAATGTTTAAATTTTTAGAAAGCTCTGTTCGTGTTATTTTAGGATTTTTGATAATATAGTTTAAAATTTCTTTTTGATTTTGAGATATATTTATTTGACCACCTATTTGACCACCTATTTGACCACCTATTTGACCACTAAAAGACTCTTCTACCAAATCATTAAAATCTACTAATCTAAAAAACTCTACATCAACAAAATCATTAGTTTCTCTTATTAAAGGTTCTTTTAAGCCACTGTTAATACAAAATGATTTTATTCTTTTTATACCACTTCCCCATTGCTCTATATAACCAAGTTCTTTAAAAATTCTAGCTATTACACGGTTTCTGATTTCTGATCTACCATTTAAAATATCTTCTTCAACGATACTATTAGGAAAAGAGCCAGGCGACACAATATTTACAATATCATCATAAATTCCGAGTTTAATATCTCTACCTAAATTTGAATAATCTCTATGAACAAATGCATTTATAAGAGCTTCTCTAATGGCTTCAATAGGGATTTCAGGAATATCTTTTCTTTGAAGTCCGTTTATTTCAGCTCTTAAATTTATATGATTCAAAATGAAATTTTCTGCATTTTTAAGCTGAGAAAAAATATCAGAGTCATATTCTTTTCTGTCTAGAAAAATATCCATAGTTTTTCCTTTAAAGCGAGAACACTTAATTCTGACATTTTCATAGCAACCAAGTAAAATTAGTAAAGCTTTTGAAGGATAAATTTTATTATTTTCAATTTTTACAAGTTTAAGATTAATCATTTTGTCAATGTCTAAATTTTTATTTATACTTATGAATTGACTTCTTAAAGGATTTAAATTAAGTGTTTCGAATTCAAATTCATAGTCTACTTCTTCATCAAAACTAATATTTCTTCTTTGTCTTTCAAGTTCAAGAATATTATCAAATCCAGCTTTTCTATTTGTAGCACCAATGCGAAGATAGGTACCATTATTTTTACCTTCATTTTTAACATAGTATGGAAGTAAATTTCCTCGGAATATTTCTATAACAAGTAAAAGTTTACCATCAATGTTTGTAGTATATATTTCAGGTATGATATTTGGATAACAATTATCAAAAATTATAGAAGAAATTTTATCTTGAAGTGCAAAGATATCTTCATTATCAATTCCAATAATTTCACCATTATCTTTAACTCCAATAATCAAGAGACCACCACTAGTATTTGAAAAGGAAATGACAGTTTTAATAATACTGTCATTAGAAGGCAATTTTTCTTTAAATTCAACTGTTTTATTTTCCCCTTTTTTAATTTTCTCTAATAATGTCAAAGACTCACCTTCTTTTGCAATTAATCTATATTTAAACTTTAGAATTCACTAACTATCAAGATTTGTTTAAACTAATATAGAAACTATAGAATTTTTAAAGACATATTTCAATAACAGTAAAAATAAAAAAACTTAAAGATAAACTTTAAGTTTTAAGGGAAGATAAAACACTATTTAATAATTCCAAAAGCAAAGATTAGTCCAAATATACAGATAATAGCCCCTAATACAGAGTAAAAAATTCTAGCACCATTTCTTCCTGCAATTTTTACTATTAAGTATGCTTTTCTATTATTTAAAAACCAATCGTAATTCTTTACAGAACAAAAGATAGAAAAAACACCACAAAAGAAAAATATAAATCCAGTCAAAAGATTGTTATTCATAAAACCTCCTAGTATATTATTTAATTAATTTATAAGTAATTTTATCAAAAAAAATAGGTTTTTAGAAGTAAAATATTTAGAATATTCAAAATAAACTAATTATGATACAATACTAAAAGAGGTGAGTTTTATGTATATAGATGAACTAAAAAAAATATATAAAGAAATTAAACCAGATATTTCAAAAAGACTAAAAGAGTTTGCCAATATTTGGGAAAATGGGAGTAATAGAGAGATATTTATAGAATTATCATTTTGCGTTCTAACTCCACAATCAAAGGCATTAAATGCATGGGGAGCAATACAAAAATTAGTTGAAACAGATTTACTTTTTAAGGGAGCTCCTGAAGAAATAGCAGAATACCTTAATGTAGTAAGATTTAAAAATACGAAAGCTTCTAATTTGGTTAGATTGAGAGATTTAATGACAAATGAGAAAAATGACATAATTACAAAAGATTTATTTTTATCTATGAAAGACTCTTTTGAGAGAAGAGAATGGATAGTAAAAAATATTAAAGGGATGGGGTGGAAAGAGGCAAGTCATTTCTTGAGAAATGTTGGACTAGGTGGACAGTTAGCAATATTAGACAGACATATACTAAGAAATATGGAAAGATTAGATATAATAGATGAAATTCCTAAAACAATAACTCCGAAAAAATATGTGGAAATGGAAGAAAAATTAAGAGAGTATACAAAAAAAATAAAAATTCCAATGGATCATATGGATTTATTACTATGGTATAAAGAGGCTGGAGAAATCTTTAAATAATTAGTAAGGTTTGTAAAAAAACTGAAATTATGGTACAATAACGAGTAAAATTTATGAAAATTCAAGATATAGCTTGTTACAGGAGGAAATTTTAATGAAAAAAGCAACTATTATAACCTATGGTTGTGCTATGAATGTTAATGAAAGTGCAAAAATAAGAAAATTATTAGAAAACATGGGTTATGAAGTGATTGATAATATTCATGAATCTGATGCAGTATTTTTAAATACATGTACAGTAAGAGAAGGAGCAGCAACTCAAATTTATGGAAAACTTGGAGAGCTTAAACATATAAAAGAAACTAAAAAAGAAAATATGATTATTGGTGTTACTGGTTGTTTTGCTCAAGAACAAGGGGAAGAGCTTGCAAATAAATTTAAGCAAATAGATATTGTTATGGGAAATCAAAATATAGGTAAAATACCACAAGCAATAGAAGATATTGAAAGTGGAAACTTTAAACATGTTATATTTACAGGTGATGAAGATGAACTACCTCCAAGAATAGACGCTGATTTTGGAGATAAAGTTGTTGCTTCTATACCAATTACATATGGATGTAATAATTTTTGTACCTATTGTATAGTTCCTTATGTTAGAGGGAGAGAACGTTCTGTGCCTTTAGAACAAGTTGTATCAGAAGCAAAAGAATATCTTTTAGAAAAGGGATATAAAGAAATTTTATTACTTGGACAAAATGTAAACTCTTATGGAAATGATTTTGATAATGGAGATAATTTTGCAAAATTACTAACAGAACTTTGTAAAATTGAAGGAGAATTTATAATAAGATTTATTTCACCACACCCTAGAGATTTTACAGATGAAGTAATAGAAGTTATTGCTAATAATCCTAAAATTGCAAGGTCAATTCATTTACCATTACAATCTGGGTCTAATGAGACTTTAAAGGCAATGAATAGAGGATATACAAAAGACGAATATATTGCTTTAGCAATGAAAATAAAAAATAAAATCCCTGATGTATCTCTTACAACTGATATAATAGTTGGTTTTCCTGGAGAGACAGAAGAGAATTTCTTAGATACATTAGATGTAGTGGAAAGAGTTAAATATGACAGTTCATTTATGTTTATGTATTCAATTAGAAAAGGGACAAAAGCGGCAGACATGCCAAATCAGCTTGATGATGAGACTAAAAAAGAAAGATTACAAAGATTAATTGAACTTCAAAATAAAATTTCAAAAGAATTATCTCAAGAGTATTTAGGAAAAAAATTAAGAATATTTGTTGAAGGACCAAGTAAAAAGAATAAAGATGTTTTAAGTGGAAGAACTTCAAGTAATAAAATTGTTTTATTTGAAGGAGATAAAGAGTTAGAAGGTAAATTTGTAGATGTTGAAATAACAGAAACAAAAACATGGACTATTTATGGAAAATTAGTTTAATTTTAATAAAAAGAGGCTTAGTCCTCTTTTCTATTTTATTCTTGAAGAAAACTATCTTGGGGCGAACACAGGAGGGCAATGTCACCAACTTAATGAATCTAACAACTTACTCTAAATATCCTCGTGATAAGGATAAACTTGAAGTTTTAAGTTTTTTGACTTCATACAGCTATAATATGAGAAGGTTATATTGTAAAATTTCTTAAGTTGATGACATTACATATTCTTCTTGTTCTTATAGAAAACTAGTAGATAAATGTCTTTTTACGCGTATAAAAATATTAAAATAGTTAATTTTTTTGTGATTAAATAGCCTCAAGTGGCT
>JAFGUR010000169.1 GCA_016938425.1 Fusobacteriaceae bacterium | reverse complement strand
ATTTCAGAATTTTGCTTCATATCAATATTTCTTAATCCTAATTTACTACCATCAAAATACCAAAATTCACTTAGAGTGAATCTATTCCAATCACTAGATAATTTTTCTGGTTTTCGATTAGGTAGATTATCTATAAAAAAGTCATTTATACTATATCTATCTTTTTTAGCTATATTTGTTATTATTTCTTTTTCTTCATTTGTGAAATACATTGAACCTCCTTAAAAAAATATACTTCCTAGATTTATTACCCCATTAGTATCCTCAACTAATTCTCTCCCAGTATTATCGCGATATGCTTTTATGACTTTTTTCATTGCTATGTTATTTGGAACTATTAATGTAATTTCCTTTAATTCAAAATTTAAGCAATTAGGAACTCGCCACTCTCTTTCATGTGTCCAGTCAATTATAAAATCGGTATTGTTAAGGTCATAGTTTACTATTCTCCACCATTGATTATGAGGTAAATATGTTTTTGCTTCTGATGTTTTATCATAAATAACAGGTCTTCCACCTTTTTTATAAACATTTTTTTTACTTATTAGGATTCCCCATCCCAAATATCTGACTTTATCTTTTTTTTCTTTTCTTAGTTTTTGTTCATAATAAACATTTTGACTTAAAGAATATAAAGGTGTATCTTGAAGGCATACTGCAGGGATATTTCCACATATAAATCCACTTTCAGTAGTACTTCCTAAAATTTTTTTATCATTAAGTATTTTTATTATAACCTCTAAAACATTGCAATTTTCATTTCCTTTGCTTAAATGGACTAGTCCAGTTGTTAAATCGGTTCTTTCTGCAATTCTATTTTTCCATTCTTCTTCTTTCATAAAGCCTCCAAGGTTTGAATCATATAATTTATATGCTACTTTATTTCATTTATCTTTGTCAACAATAGCCAAAGAAAAATGTTTAGAAAATAAAAACCCTCCATCAGTTTGTGGAAACTGGGAGGGTTTATAATTTAATATTCTACGTCTTCTGGTATTCCTTTTAAGTGGTTATAGAATTTTATATCTATTAGTTCGCCATCTTTATCATAAATATAAGATTTTCCTTCAAGATAGTCATTAATCCAATTACATGTTTGCTTCAAATTACCATTTTCATGATAAAAATTTTCTACGCCTTCCCTTTTCCCATCTTTATAAGAATAAGTTTTTTCTTTATTTCCATTTGAGTAATATTCTATAAAG
Organism: Fusobacteriaceae bacterium; assembly: GCA_016938425.1. Classification (GTDB taxonomy): domain Bacteria; phylum Fusobacteriota; class Fusobacteriia; order Fusobacteriales; family Fusobacteriaceae; genus JAFGUR01. The sequence continues at coordinate 6,672 of JAFGUR010000169.1, read as the reverse complement.
TCTCCTTCTCTTTTCCCATCTTTATATTGCCCTTTTGTATCAATTTTACCATTTATATATCTAATATACTCACCATCTTCTAAATCATTTTTATAAATAGTCTTCGAAGATTGTTCTCCAATAAAATTATAATATATCGATTCTCCATTTTTCATATTATTGCTATAAGTAGTTTTATGGTGAATGTAATATTTCTTATAATAACTATTATAAGAATAATACATTTCTACTCCCTCTTTTTTATTATTTACATAGGGAGTATTGCTGTAACTGCCATATCCACTTTCCCACATATTACCTTCTTTTTTCCCATTTACATAATTAACTTTTAGAGAAGGTTCTCCCTCTCTATATTCTTTATATTTTCCTTCAAGTAATCCGTTAACATATTTACATTTTAATACAGGTTTTCTAAATCCTATTATTTTCCCATCATATTTTCTAATTTTCCCTGTAAATAATTGCTTTGTATCTCCAATATAACAAGTTTCTATATCATTAATAAATTCTCTTGTATATTTCAATTTACCATCTTTATCATATTCTTTTATAACATAATTCCCTTGAGAATCTTTATCTGTTTGACTTGACTCAATAATACCATCTTTATTGTAGAATATCTTTATTCCATCTCTTCTTTCATAACTTATTTTCCCATTTTTCCCATATTCTTTCAATGATTTATCCATGTATCCAAAAGTTTTCTCTCTTTCAGAAGAAATTATTCCATTCTTGTAATACGATGTTATTGTGATAGTCCCATTTTCTATGTTGTCTATTTTTTTTTCTTTAATTTTCCCATTTTCATAATACTTATATCCTTCTCCAATTAGGTGCCCATCTTTATCAAAATATGCTTCCTCACTTAAATCCCCATTTTTAAAAAATCCTTTTTCATATCTTATTCCATTTTCTGTTGCCATATGATAAACTATTTTTTTCCCTTTATCTGCATACTTTATTTTTTCAATTTCTTTCCCATGATTATATATGGTTTCTTCTTCCAAATAATTTTTTTTTGGTGTATCATAAATTTTAAAATCTATTAAAAATCCATTTTCTATTGTAAAAACTCTAAATCCATGAGCATACATTTCCCTTACTCCTGTATATGGAATACTAGAACCTTTTTCATAATATAAACCATCTTTATATTTTAATCCACTAAGTAATATTTCTGAAAATGTATAAGTAGAGCATAGTACAAATAATATTGCCAATATTTTTTTCATCTTAATTTCTCCCTTTTATCTTTGTATAATTAAAAAACCTACAAGACTTTATAAGAATCGAGTAGGTTCAATATTCTTATTTTTTTTGATTTTCTAATTCTTTTGCTATTTTATAATCTGCATTCATACCATCTTTATCCTTTAAGCATCCTTTTGCAAATCCTCTATTTTTATAATATAAAGGATTTGTTGGGTCTAGTTCAATTGCTTTTGTATAATCATCTATAGCAACTTTAAATTGATAAACTTTAAAGGAAATATCCCCTCTCCAATTATATGCGTTAGCATTTTTAGGATTCATTTCAACAGCTTTCCAGCAAGTATCTATCGATTCTTCAAATTTACGGCTATCAAAGTATATTTGAGAAAGTAAAACCATTTTATCAGAATCATTTGGGTTTAATTCTACTAATCTTTTAGCAATATTTATTGCATTAGATTCTTTATGTTCTTCATAATAAGCGTCGATTAGTTTATTTAATACTTCTTCATCTGAATTATTAATATTCATAGCTTTTTCTAGCTCTTTATAAGATTTTTTATAATCTTTATCTTCGAAATAATATAAGCCAAGATATTTGTGTCCAATAAAAGAATTTTCATCAAGGTCTAGTAAATCTTTAGAATCCTTTTTTACTTGCTTAAAATTTTTATTGTTGTAATTATCAACAATAGACTTATTAAGTTCGTTAATAGTTGCTCCAAATGTAAATGTACATAATAGTGTAAAAAGCAGTGCCAATTTTTTCATGTTCATCTCTCCTTTTAATTCAGTCTTTTCATACTATATTATATACATATGTATAAGTCAACATTTTTCTACCCAATCCATTTTCTATATTTTTTACTCGATTTTTCGTTAACTTAAAAATAAAGTTTTGTAGGGCTTTCAGACTCTTTATTTTTCTACAGCTTTGGTATTTATATCTATTCCACTTATACTTGAGCCAAAAGTCTATACTAAGCAATTTCCTTAAGGTTAAAGAATTTTATTCAAATTTTTTTATGATAATTTCCAAATTAGACAAATTATGTTATAATGTAAAGACTGTAAATAAATAACGTTTTAATAATAGAAAGGAAACAAATGAAAGTTTTAATTATAGGAGATGTAATGGGTAGTCCAGGGAGAACTGCCATGCAAAATTATTTGAAAAAAAGAAAAAAAGACTATGATTTTATTATAGTAAATGGAGAAAATGCAGCAGCAGGATTTGGAATTACGCCTAAAATAGCTGATGAATTTTTCTTAGAAGGGGTAGATGTTATTACTAGTGGTAATCATATCTGGGATAAAAGAGAATTATATACATATTTAGATGAAAATAATAGTATTCTTAGACCTTATAATTATCCAAAAGGAGTTCCGGGATTTGGTTATGTTATAAAGGAAAATAAACTTGGTGAAAAAGTTGCTGTAATTAATCTACAAGGAAGAGTATTTATGCCAGAAGTAGATTCACCTTTTGATAGGGTAGAAGAGATAATTGAAGAAATAAGACAAGAAACGAAAAATATAATTGTTGATTTTCATGGAGAAGCTACTTCCGAAAAATTAGCAATGGGTTGGTATTTGGATGGTAGAGTTTCACTAGTTTACGGAACACATACACATATTCAAACTGCAGATGACAGAATATTAAAAAAAGGGACAGGATTTATTAATGATGTAGGAATGACAGGAGCCCATGATGGAATCATTGGGATGAGTATAGAGACAGTTCTTCCTAAGTTTTTGACATCATTGCCATCAAGGTTTGAAGTAGCAACAGAGAACATTAGAATAAATGGATTAGAAATTGAAATTGATGACAAAGGATTATGTAAAAGTATTCAAAGATTAAATTTATCAATAGATGAAATATAGTGAAGTTAGTATTTGATTTTACGGTTGAAGAAAAAGAGAATTTTTACTGTTAGAGTAGCAAAATTTTCTACTTAATCTTATTTCTTTTGTGGGAGACTAAAGTATAAATTTTGAACTTTTAGTTTTCCACTCTTAAAGAAAAATACAAATGAGTTAATATGAAAACGAAAAGGAGGATAAAATTATGAGAAATTGTGTAAGATGTGGAAAAGAAATAGATGTTTTTTCAAAAAATCCAGAAAAGATTTTTTACTGTAAAAAATGTAGCCTTGAGCTTTTAAATATTGATGAAGAAAAAATATTTCAAAAAGATGAAGAGAAAGAATATAGTTTGATACCAGAAAGTTTTACATTGTATTTATTAGTGCCAGGAACTTTTCAGTTGCAAAGTGAAAGATTATTTAAAGCATGTTCTTATTTCTATAGCGCCATATTTTTTCCAGTTTCATGGTTTGTCTTTTTATTTTTATTTTTGGGTCAAAATAGTGTGACTAAATATGATAAAAAACCTCTTTATTTTTTAAGTTTTATGGTAATTATAGGTGCAATTTTAGTGTATATAAGTAATTTTAAGGAGGTAAAAAATGGAGTTAACAGAAGTTAAAGTCATTTTTGATGCAGATAATATAGAAATTGTGAAGAATGAAATTATTTCTTTATTTCATGAATTTGGAATAAGTGGAGTAAAAATTGATGAGCCAATGGAAAGAAATATATTAGATTTCTATAAAGATGAAAAGGATTTTTTGACTAATGAATTGGCTGTTACAGCATATTTTCCGAAAAATGCTTATGCTAAAAGAAGAGAACAATTGATTTCAGAAAGATTTTTAGAATTTTTTAAAGATAGAGAAGATGTATTATATTCCATTGATTTTTATGACTTAGATGATGAAGATTATGTGGATAATTGGAAAAAATATGTTTTTACTACCAAAATTAGTGATAGATTTGTTGTGAAACCTACTTGGAGAGAGTATGAAAAAGAAGAAAATGAGTTGGTTATAGACCTTGACCCAGGAAGAGCCTTTGGAACAGGGACACATCCTACTACTTATCTGTGTATTAGAAACATGGAAAAATATATAAAAGAAAATCACAGTGTAATAGATGTAGGGACAGGTTCAGGAATACTAATGATTGCAGCAAGTAAATTGGGAGCTAAAGAAATTTATGGAGTAGACATTGATTCTGATGCCTGTGAAGTAGCTAAAGAAAATTTGGAATTAAATAATGTTAGCCAATTAAATACAAAAGTATTAGTTGGAAATTTGCTAGATGTGGTAGAAGAGAAAAAATTTGATGTAGTTGTAGCAAATATACTTGCAGATGTAATTTTACTTTTATTAAAAGATATTTTTAAAGTTATGGATAAAGATGGAATTTTAATTTTATCTGGAATTATTGAGGACAAAAAGGATTTAGTATTACAAAAATGTAAAGAAATTGGATTAGAACCATTAGAAATTTTAGAGGAAAAAGAATGGGTTTCAATAGTAGTGAAGATTAAATAGATAGTTGAACGAAAAATTATTTGTATAAGAGTGAAATCAAACTGTTGAAATTTTACAATAAGCTAGAAGATTAAATAATTGGAGGAAAAATGAAAGATTTTATTGTTGCAATAGATGGACCAGCAGGAAGTGGGAAAAGTACAATATCAAAAATAGTTGCAAAAAAGAAAGGTTTTACTTATTTGGATACTGGAGCAATGTATAGAATGGTAACTTTGGCTACAATAAAGAAAAATGTTAATGTTGAAAATAAAGAAGAAATAGTTGACCTTTTAAAAAATATAAAGCTTAATATTGAAAAAGATAAGTTTTACTTGGGAAATGAAGATGTAAGTGAAGAGATAAGAGGGGTAGAAGTTACTAGTAATGTGAGTAAGGTAGCTGCAATAAAGGAAGTTAGAGAAGAGTTAGTGAGACTTCAAAGAGAAATTTCTCAAGGGAAAAATGTTATTTTAGATGGAAGAGACATTGGAACAGTTGTATTTCCAAATGCACAGTTGAAAGTGTTTTTAGTGGCAAGCTCAGAGGAAAGAGCTAAAAGAAGGGTAAAAGAATTTGAAAGCAAAGGAATTAATATTAGCTATCAAGAAGTTTTGGATGAAATAATTAAAAGAGATAAAATGGACAGCACTAGAGAAGAGTCACCCCTTCTTCAAGCAGAAGATGCAGTATTAGTGGACACTAGCTCTATGTCTATTGATGAAGTTTCAAATAAAATAGTGGAATTAGTTGATAATTTATTTTAGGGGGATTTATGAAAATAAAGAAATTAATACCATATTTATTAATATTTTTAGTAGGAATGTTAGCAGGAGCTACATTATATAAAGTTACTAAAAGTAAGGATGATGATATTAAAGTTATCAATATAAATACAAATGATTCTAGTTTTAGACCTTTGCCACCTCCAATGAAAAAAGAAAAAGATTCTGAAATGAAAAGAGAATTTGAAAAGCCTAAAGATGAAAAAGAGAAAATTCATCTAAAAAAAGATTTTCAAGGGGAAATGGCAATATTAATTGATGATTCTGGAAATAGTTTAGAACTTGCTAGAGAATTTGAAAAGTTGGGAATGCCTCTTAGTTTTGCGATAATTCCATATTTATCTAAATCAAAAGAAACAAATGAATTTTTTAGTAGTAGAGGTTACACAGTTCTTTTACATTTGCCAATGGAAGGTTCTGATGAAAAAACAAATAGTAATACTAAAAATTTACTTAGAGAAAGTATGAGTAAAGAAGAAATTGAAGATATTTTTTTAAAAGCTTTAGATAATGTAGGATATGTTAAAGGTTTTAATAATCACATGGGTTCTAAGTTTACAAGTTCAGATAGGGCAATGACAAATGTTTTATCAATTGCAAAAGAAAAAGGTATGTTTTATGTGGATAGTAAGACAATAGGGAATTCAAAAGGTTTTAGTAAAGCTAAAGAAATGGGGATTTCTACAGCAGAATGTATAAGGTTTTTAGATAATAGTAAAAAGGTAGAAGATATAGAGAAAGAAATTGAAAAATCAATGGAAATAGCTAGGAAAAGAAAAAAAGTTTTAGTTATTGGGCATTTTCATAAAAATATGGTAGAAGCTTTAAAGAATAAGAAAGAACTGATAGAAAATTCAGGGATAAGACTTATTTTTGTTAGTGAAATTTTAGAATAATGCTTTACAAATCATTGAAAAAGCTGTATAATTTTAACTCGGTACAAGATATTTAAGGAGGATACAATGACAAAAAAAGAATTCGTTGAAAAATATGCAGAAAAAACTGGAGTTAGCAAAAAAGATGCTTTAATACATTTAGATTCATTTCTAAATATTGTTGAAGATACACTTTCTAATGACGGAACAGTTCAATTTATTGGATGGGGATCATTCGAAACTAGAATAACAAAAGAAAGAATAGGTAGAAATCCTAAAACTGGTGTAGAAACAATGATACCTTCAAGAAAAGTAGTAAAATTTAAAGTTGGAAAACTTTTAGCTGATAAAGTAAATAAATAATTAGAGGACCCCTAGGGGTCCTTTTTCCATACAAAAAAAGTAGGTGAAAAATATGAT
>JAFGUR010000168.1 GCA_016938425.1 Fusobacteriaceae bacterium | reverse complement strand
CACGGGTTCGATTCCCGTCACTTCCACCAATGAATCCACCAACTAATCTTTGTTTGGCACAAGATTGGTTATGATGTATAGAGAAAATGAGAACCACTTCTAGAGATAGAGGTGGTTTTTTGTATTGTTTATTGCTATTCTGTGATTAATTAGCTATAATTTAGTATACAAAAATTAAATTATGGAGAGGTAATTATGTTCAGTCAAGAAGATAAGGATAATTTTTTTGAAGCAGTAGATTCGTTAAAGAAATATAGAAGAGCAGAACTAAGTACTGAAAACGGCAAAAGCTTAATTGATAAACTTTATACAGATTTGTTACCAAATGAGCAAGTTCTAAAGACTTGTTTAAAAGATAATACAACTTTTCTTATTGGAAGAAAAGGGACTGGAAAATCGACTATATTTTTAAAATTGCAACAAGAGCTTAGGAAGAGGAAAACGCATATAACTTGTTATATAGATGTAAAAACAATATTTGAAACATCTAAAACAGAGTATATTAGCCTTGAACATCTTAAAGAATTAATTCCACAGGATATATTGCAAAATTATTTAGTAGAGAGAACTTTTGTACAAAATATTCTAATAGAAATTAAAAAGGAATTGAATAAAAAAACAGAAGGGCTTATAAGTAAGGTTAAAAACATACTAAATTTAGGTAAAATTGAACAAGTAAAGCAAAAGATAGAGTCCTTGTCTAAAAAAATAGAAGATAATAAAGCCTTAAGTGATATTGAAATACCAATTATTAAAGAGGTTTTTAAAAATGAAATTAGAAAAAATTCCGAGCAAATTGAAACAGCGTTATATACAGAAACATCAGTAGAAACGGATATGTACAAAGGTAAAATAAAAAGTAATATTGGAGGGAATTTAAAAGAAAATGAATCTGTAGGTGTTGAAGTAGATAGTAAATTTTCTGAAATATTTTTAAAAGTTTTTCAAATTAATTCAATAATTGTTGAAATAAAGGAAATACTAGAAATACTTGAAATAAAAAATCTGGTAATATTATTAGATGACTTTTCAGAAATAGATGACTTGTCGATGAAAACATTTGTAGATTCTTTATTAGCCCCTTTGAATAATTGGTCAGATGAATTCATTAAATTTAAGGTTGCTGCTTATCCAAGTCGAATCTATTTTGGAAAAATTGACCAAGGAAAAATAGATATGTTAGATTTAGATTTTTATAATTTATATTCAGAGTTTAGTAGGGATACTATGGAGGAAAGGGCTGTTGACTTCACTAAAAGAATAATAGAAACAAGGTTAAGTTACTTTACTAATAAGAATCCTGATTATTTTTTTAATACAAATACAAAGGAAACGATGAGTTATTATTATGATTTAATATTTAAAATATCTATGAATGTACCAAGAATTATAGGATATATCCTTTTTTACTGCTATCAAAGTACAATACTATTTGGGAAAAAAATTAATAGGCAAGCTTTGGAATCTGCTTCTAAAACTTATTATTTGAAAATAATTGAGCCATTTTTTGAAAAGACAACATATTCCATGATGGCCTATGAAGAAAAGATTTCTGTTCTACAGCTAAAGGAATTGTTGAATATATTTGTTGAAGAATTTAAAAATAATAAGAAAAGGATTCTAAATAATGAAGTGTTATCTGGAGATAAATATGATACGTTTAGGAAGAATCCTTTTGTTAGTCATTTTTATGTAACACCATCATATGAAGATTTACTATCAACACTTGAATTAAATTTCTTTATTAATAAATATACTGAAATGAGTTCAAGAGATGGGGAAAAAAGTTCGATATATTGTCTAAACTACGGTCTTTGTATTGAGGAAAATTTAAGGTGGGGTAAGCCTAATGGAACCGACTATCGAAAGTATTTTATTGAAAGAATTTTTGATTTTAATAAACAAGTAGATATATTTTTGAATGAATCAAAAGAAATTATTTGTTCTGTTTGTGAAAGGAAATTTAGTGCTAAAGAACTAAAATTTTTAGAGTTTAATAATATGAAGTGTCCTTGTGGTGGTTTAGTTCAAATAAAATCTATTTCAAAAAATATAGCTGAAAAAATAGAAAGAATAGAAAAAACAAAATTATTAAGTCAATATGAGTATAGTATTTTGTATGAATTAAATAAAACTGATATCCCAATGAAAGCAAAAGAAATTGCAGAAGAATTAGATACTTCTCACCAATTAATAGGAAAGAGAGTAAAAAAATTGGATGAAGAAAAAGGGCTTGTAGAAAGAGTCGGAGAAAAAGGAAAAAGAGTATATAAATTGACAAGAAAAGCTAAAGAAGATTATTTTTCAAATATTCAGAGATAGCTTTATAATAAGGAAAATGATTTTTTTAACCTTTCAAATAGATACTATTTTTATACTTGTTTTCATTGGAAGCTAATGAAACAAGTACCTTGTTTGGAAGTCGTACCTCATGGGTATGACTTCCTTTTTGTTTGCAAAAAAATATATAGGAGGGTTTGAAATGATTGAGATGTACTAGCTTTTTTAGGATATTTATTGTAGAATATATTAGCTATTATTGAAAACGAGGTGATAAAATGTTGAAAAGTGAGTTATATAAATATAGAGATGAAATAGAGAAAATATGCAAAGAAGCAGGAATAAAAAAACTTATGTTATTTGGTTCAACATTGACAGGAGATAGCACACCTGAAAGCGATATAGATTTGTTGGCTGAATTTGAAGGGACAAGAAGTTTATTTAAAGTTATAGGAACTAAATTGAAATTTGAAGATTTACTACACAATGAAGTGGATTTACTAACACCAATGGCACTAAGTCCTTATTTTAGAGATAAAGTTCTTGAAATGGCTGAGGTGATTTATGAAGCCTAAAAGAGATGATTTTGTATATGTTAGTCATATAATTGAATCTATAGTGAGTATTCAATCTTTTGTAAAAAATGTATCTTATGATGAATTTAAAAATAATGACATGATGCTTAGCGCAGTGATTAGAAAATTTGAGATTATGGGAGAAGCGACTAGTAATATTTCAGAAGATTTGAAAAAGAAAGCAACTCACATAGAATGGCAAATAGTAAAGAATTTTAGAAATCATTTAATACATCAATATTTTGGAGTTGATGTTCAAACAGTGTGGGATGCAATTAATGAAAATATTGAGCCACTTAGAGAAAAATTAATTGTCTTAAGAAATGAATTAGAAAAAAATAGATAGAAGTCATACTAAATCTAGTAGGACTTCTTTTTATTTACTCAAAAATATTATAGGAGGTTTTGAAATGATTTCAATATACTAGCTTTTTTAGGATATTTATTGTAGAATATATAAAAGCACAGATTAAAGCTTATGAAAGGGGAGAAGTGCTATGAAATTTGATGATATAGTAAAAGTACTTCAAGAACATAAGAATGAGATTATGGGGTTTGGAGTTGAAAAGATAGGGATATTCGGCTCATATGCAAAAGGATGTAATTCTGAAAATAGTGATATTGATATTTTAGTTAGTTTTGGAGAAGTTCCTAAACTTGCTAGAGCATATTTTGGTTTGAAATTCTATTTAGAAGATTTATTGAAGATGGAAGTTGATTTATGTAGAGATAAAGATATTAGAATAGAGTTAAAAGAAGAAATATTGAGGAGTGTAAAGTATGTCTCGTAAATGGAAGTTGAGAGTAGATGATGCCTTAAAGTCTATTGGATATATTCAAGAGGATACGAAAGGTATGACTTATGAAGATTTTGAAGATAACAGACTTGTTAGACAGGCAGTAGAAAGAAATCTTGAAATAATAGGAGAAGCCTTAAACAAAATTCCTGAAGATATAAGGAATAAATATCCAGAAGTACCTTGGAGAGAAATAGTTGGTGTTCGCAATTTTGTAATACATCAGTATTTTCAAGCTTCTCAAGAAATTGAATGGAGTATAGTAACAGATGATTTAGGAATATTGAAAGAAAAGCTTTTAATTATTAGAGAAATAGAGGTAGAAGAATAGGATATTAATGTTATTTTGTGAAATATGGCAGTCATCCTTCACTTCCAAATGAATCCATCAGCTAATCTTTATTTGGCAAAAGATTAGTTATGATATATAGAGAAAAAGAGAACCACTTCTAGAGATAGAGGTGGTTTTTTCTTGAAACATTCTAACAAAAAAAGGTATACTAAAGTTAAAATAACATAAGGATGTGGTTAAACATGTATGAAATAATTCATGTTAAAGGAAATACTTTCTGTATAGATACAGGAATGACATATATACCATTTTATAAAGTTAATGAAAAAGAGATTATTATGCTAGATTCTGGTTGGGCAGAAGGAGAGCAAGAAAAATTAAATACTCTTCTTGATTATAATGATTTTAAAGTAGTTGGAATTATTAATAGTCACAGTCATATTGACCATATAGGAAATAATTCTTTTCTGAAAAAGAAATATGATTGTATCATTGCAATGTCAACTTTTGCAGCTCATATTTGTAGCTCTGTTGAAGCTTTGAAACTTTATTATAATAGACACTTTTTATCCTGTGTAAAAGAACATTATGGACATCTTGTTTGTGAAACAGATATTATAATAGACGAACACCAAAAAAGTGTCTATATAAATGGTATTAAGTTTGGAATTTTTCCTACTGCAGGGCATACTTTGGGACATATAGCAATTATAACGCCTGATGATGTAGCTTATTTGGGAGACTCTCTCATAACAGATAAAGTTATGTCTGGAACAAAACTACCATACGCTTATGATCTTGAGGAAGATTTGAAAAGTAAAATGAATTTACTAAATTTACATTCAAAAAAATATGTGATTGCTCACAAAGGAATTGTTGATAATATTGATGATTTGATAGAAGAAAATATCAAGTATTACAAGGGAAGAGCAACAACTTTGTTAAATTTAATAAGCCATCCAATGACAATGGAAGAAATACTAAAAGTTATTGTTAAAGAGTGGAATATAAAAATTCAATCAGTCAACAAGTATATAGTAGTTGAAAGAATGTTAAGATATTATGTTGAATATCTTTTTGAGAGGAATCAAGTAGAACTTATAATTGATGATGGATTTTTAAAGTATAAACTTTTGAGAGAGGGTAGTAATAATTTAGAAGTGGAATTAAAGGTAGAAGAAATAGTTCAAAGGCAATTAGATTATTATAAT
>JAFGUR010000017.1 GCA_016938425.1 Fusobacteriaceae bacterium | reverse complement strand
AGTCGTGGCTTACGCAGCCACCTCGCGCCTCCCACAGGGATTCCTAAAGGATAATTCCCTTCGGTCAAAAAAGCTTCATTTCATTGCACAAAAACCTGACGTTGGACGCAAATAAAATTAACGCAACAAAACTATAGGTTTTTAGAACTAAAAGGATTTCCTAAAGGATAAGCTCCATATAGTCGCAAAAAGCGTCATGTTTACGCGGTTTGGATGCGTAGTCCAAGGTTTAAATGTTTTATTTTTAAGAAAAACTATAAAAAACTTAACATTTAATTGCTAAAAATTGCCTTGGATGCATTTAAAATCAATGGTTTTATATTTTTCAGTAGACCCTAAATAATTTCTCCGATTCTTTCTCCCATGTATATTTGAGTTTCCAAACCTTTTTTTGAATTTGAAAGTAAGTCGGAGTCTATTTTTATTTTTCCCTTTTCAAAAAATAATATAACAGTAGATCCACCAAATTTAAAGAATCCTTTTTCTTCTCCTTTTTTAATGAAAGAATTTTCTTGATAGGTTTGTATAATAGCTCCAACCATTGTAGCTCCGATTTCAGCCATAACTACATCACCAAAATTATCTGTATTTATTAACGAATAAGATCGTTTATTATTAAAATAAATGTCTATATTGTGCTTGACTGCATAAGGGGAAACGGAATAGTAATTGCCATCGATTTTTATATCGGCGTTTACATAACCGTTTACGGGAAAATGATATCTATGATAATCGGTAGGACATAATCTTATGATTAGCATAGAAGCTTTTTCATATTTTTTATAAATTTCATTATTCATAAAAAAAGTCTTCAAATTAAATTTTTTTCCTTTTACAAAAAAACTATCTGTTTCTTCAATGTTTTCAAAAGCAAGAATTTTCCCGTCGGCAGGAGAAACGGCTGTTTTTTCGTTTAGGTCAATTATTCTGGATTCATTTTTTAATTTTCTAACAAAGAAATCGTTAAATGAGTCAAAGTATTGTTTTTCGGATTCGTCTAAATTGATACCAAATTTATTGATAAAGTCGGGAATTTTGAATTTAGACTTGGGTTTGTCCATTTGTTTTCCGTAATATTCTGACACAAACCTGTTTTTTATTATGGCTTTGGCACTTATTTTTCCGATGGGATTATAGTAGAGCCATTTTAAATAGAATTCTCCTGCTACTTTTTCGGTTTCTATGGTAGAAGTTTTTCTGTTAACGTATTTTATTTCATTTATTACTTCTTGTTTGTAAAAAAATGTAAAAAATAATATGATAACGATTATTATATAAGGCATAAATGCTCCTTTTAGAATTATTGTATAATTTGTTATAAAATTTCAACAGATTGATTTTTTTATACATCCCTAACTTAAAAAATTAGACCTTAGGCGGAAAACCCAAAGTTTAATTCCTTAAGTTGATGACGTTGGGTGCGAGCTCTGCCCTGCAAATCCCTTTCTTTACGCGCCAAAAACGCGTATAAACTATTGATATCTAAAGACTTTTATAGGTATGAGTAGATACAAAAATCACTGTTTGTCTATAACAAGAATTTCGTTGTTTGATATTTCAAGAATTTTTTTCTCTGTTTTACCGAATAAGATCAGGTCAACAAATTTATCTTTTATGTTTTTGTCGATAAATCTTTCAATTTCTCTGGCACCATATACTATTGAAAAAGATTTTTTTGTTATGAAGTCTAAAACATCTTCTTTTATTTCAACTTCAATTCCTTTATTATGCAAAAGTTTTAGGAAGTTATTAAGCTTATCTTTAACAATTTCTTTTGCCATTGTTTCATTTAAGGGATTGAACACTACTACTTTGTTCAATCTGTTTCTAAATTCGGGACTAAAACTATTTTTTATGGCGTTTTCAATAGTACTTTCCCCATATTGCGCACCGCCAAATCCGACAGAGAGCTTGGTGCTGTCACCGGCTCCTGCGTTGGAGGTCATAATCAGAATGATATTTCTAAAGTCGGCTTTTCTTCCGCTATTCTCGGTAAGGGTAGCATAGTCCATTATTTGTAATAAAATATTATATATATCAGGATGAGCTTTTTCTATTTCGTCCAAGAGAACCACTGCATGAGGATTTTTTCTTACGGCATCAATAAGAAGCCCTCCTTGCTCATAACCAACATAACCCGGTGCAGTTCCGATAAGTTTTGCTACACTATGTTTTTCTTGATATTCACTCATATCGTATCTAATCATCGGAATATCCATGTTTTTGGAGAGTTGTTTTGCAAGTTCTGTTTTTCCAACTCCTGTTCTTCCTACAAAAAGAAGAGAAGCAATAGGCTTATTTTCGTCGTTTAGCCCTGCTCTTGCTCTTTTAATGGAAGAGACAACGGTTTCTATCGCTTGATTTTGGCCAAAGATGACATTTTTCATACTTTCTTCAAGCTTAAGTAGTTTTTGAACTTCGCTTTCTTCTATTTTTTCTTCGGGAATACGAGCTAATTTGGCAATTGTTTGTTCTATTTCTTTTGAGGTTATTTTAATTTTCTTTTTGGATTTTTTAGTAAGTCTTATAAAAGCTGCAGCTTCATCTATTAAATCTATGGCTTTATCCGGTAAATGCCTGTCGTTAATATATTTTTCCGACAACCTACAGGCTGCCTCTAAGGCTTCATCTTCATAGAGAACTTTGTGATGATCTTCGTATTTTTTCTTTAAACCCTTCAAAATTTCTATACTATCTTCCACGGTAGGTTCGGTAATTTCTATTTTTTGAAATCTTCTTGCAAAGGCTTTATCTTTTTCGATGAAATTTTTATATTCATCGTAGGTGGTAGAACCCATAAATTTAATATTCTGTTCGGCAAGATAAGGTTTTAAAAGATTGGAAGCATCCATAGCACCGCTGTTGTTAGCTCCGGCTCCCATAAGATTATGAATTTCATCAATGTAAAGAATAATATTTTTTTCTCTCTCCACTTCATTAAGAAGTTTTTTGATTCTATCTTCAAAATCTCCTCTGTATTTAGTACCGGCTAAAAGAGCAGCAATGTCAACAGAGTAAATTTTAGCGTCCAGTAGGGAAGGTGGTACTTTTTTTTCTGCGATTAGATAAGCTAGCCCCTGTGCTATAGCTGTTTTTCCTACACCGGCCTCACCGACATGGATGGGGTTGGACTTACTTCTTCTTAATAAAACTTCAAGAGTTCTATTAAGTTCTTTTTCTCTCCCGATTACAGGGTCAAGGGCTTTGGAGGAAGCTTTTTCTGTTAAATCTATGCAGAATTTATCGATATAAGAACCGATAATATCTTCTTCGTCTTCTTCGTCATAGTAATCGTCATATTCTTCTTTGTCTATATTATCTACGTTTTCATTGACTATCGAATCAAGAATACTTATTCTTCTAAGTCCTTGTTTCTTTAAAAAATAACTGGCATGGCATTTATCTTCTTCAAAAATTCCCAAAAAAATATCCGTAAAATTTAATAATTCTTTTGCTGCAGCTGCCTTTTGAAAAGCAACATTGTTCAAGACTGCATCCAACAGAGCTGAATTGATGGGCTCGATGCTATTATAGCTAATATTTACATCTTTTAAATATTCGGTTAAATCTTGTTTTAGTTTTAGAGGGTCTATATTTAAATTTAAAAGAAATTCAAAAAATTTCTTACTTTCAAGAGCAGTAGAAAGAACAAGCTCCGGAGTTATGTATTCAAGTTTATTTTTTAAAGCGTAATCATAAGCTTTGGTAAAAATCTCGCTAGCGTCTTTATCTAATCTCATTTAAACCTCCTCTATGGTAACTTTTAAGGGAAATCCTTGGGATCTGGCAAGTCTTGTAACATGATTTGCCTTAGTAAGAGCAATGTCGTAAGAATAAGATCCAACTACGGCAGCACCGGAATTATGAACTTCTAGCATGAGACTTTCCGCATCGCTGAAGCTTTTATGAAAAATTTCAACCAAGATTTCTATAACGAATTCTTGAGTGGTATAGTCGTCATTGTGTATAATAACGTTATATAAACTAGGTTCTTTTAATATTTCTTTCAAATTTTGTTTCTCTTTTATTTCTGTACTCATAAATCACCTCTTTTATTATCTTCTTTTTATATCTGCTCGGATTATGTAAACGATAAGACAAAGTTTTTAAAGAACACTTTGGAGAAGGGCTAAGTCATATCTAACCTGAACCTTCTTTCTTCAATGGAGAACTTTGTTTTTCAAAGTTAAAATTATCCTAGTAGTTACCTTCTTTATATAATAACATAAAAATTAAAGTATTTAAATAAAATAAATTGTACATAAGTATAAAAAAACACAAATTCTTTTTTTGTCGGAAAAGACATGGAATTTTTCGGAAAAAAGTGTTACAATCTTTTTAGATAAATAAAGTAAACACTATTTGTAATAAATACAGTCTACAGAAACCTTTTAATTTTTTTAGGAGCTTTAATTATGGAAAGAGTGATTATGCATTATGATATGGATGCTTTTTATGCTTCTATAGAAATTCGAGATAACCCTCATTTGAAAGGAAAACCGGTAATAGTAGGGACAAGGGTTGTTACTACTTGCAATTATGAAGCTAGAAAATATGGGCTTCATTCGGCAATGAGTGTAAAGGAAGCCAGGAAACGTTGTCCAAGAGGAATATATTTGGAATGTCGTAAAGATGAATATGAGAAAGTTGCAGAAGAAATTCAAAATCTAATTTATAAAATATCCGATAAAGTAGAGTTTGTAGCACTTGACGAAGGCTATGTGGATATAACGAAGCTTTATGAAAAATATAAGGATTTAGACTACATAGCAAAAAAATTCAGAGAAAGAATTTATAAAAAAATTAAGCTCACTTGTTCTGTCGGAATAGGCTATAACAAACTTTCTGCAAAAATTTCTTCGGAAATAAACAAACCCAATGGATATTACATTATGAGAAACGAAAGAGATTTTTTGGAATACATTACAGATAAAAATATAAGAATAATACCCGGGATAGGAGGGAAAACACAAGCTGTATTAAGTAAATATGGAATTAATACGATTTCTGATTTAAAAGGCAGGAGTCTTTTGGAGCTTCAAGGGATATTGGGTCATGTTAGAGGGATACAACTCTATGAAAATGCTAGAGGTGTCGATTCCAGAGGCATAGAGAAAGAACGTCAAAATAAATCCATAGGAAATGAAACTACTCTGAATTTTCCTGTTGACGACGAAGATTTTATAAAGGAAAATTTGAAGAAAATTTTTGAAGGAGTATACAGAAGGTTAAAATTTAAAAATTATTTTGCAAAAACCGCTACAATTAAAATAAGATACAGTAACAGAGAAATTGTGCAAAAATCCAAAAGTCTAAAGCATTATTCGAAAAATTATTTGGATTTTTTGACAATATTTAACGAATTGTTGGAAGAAATTGATTTGACCAAGGCAATAATACTTTATGGTTTTACTTTTTCAAATTTGGAAGAAAAGATAAATGAACAACTAAGTTTAAATGATTTGGATAAAATAAAAAAGAATAGTAAAATAGTAGAGTTACAAGACAAAATAAAAAAAATGGAAAGGGGACAGCGAAAGTAAATGCTCTTAAAATATTTAAAACAGCTAAATGCCTATAATGAAAAAGTGATTAATTACAATTATTGTTTAAATAATATTTATTGGGACATGGAAACGGAGACGGCTTTTCCTCCAAAAGCAGTAGAGAAGACTAGCCAAGTAATAGAGTTTCTTTCGAAAGAAATAACGAATTTATTGGTGTCGAAAGATACAATTGAAATGATAGACTATCTTACGGAGAATAATAAGTCTTTAACTCCGATTCAAAAAAGGCAAGTAATTCTCCTAAATAGAGCTTATAATAGAGCATCAAAAATTCCGGTAGATTTGCAGACAAAATATGAAGGATTAAAAATCAAAGCTCAAAGCGTTTGGGTAGAAGCAAAAGAAAAGAATGACTATTCTTTGTTTGCGCCATATTTCAAGGAATTGATATTTTATAATAAAAAGTTTATAAAATTATTGGAACCTAAAGTTCATCCCTATGATATTTTGTTGGAGCAGGGAGAATTCGGGATGACTGTGGAAAAACTTGATAAATTTTTTGATGTTTTAAAAAAGGAATTAATTCCCTTTGCCAAGGCTACCATAGAAAAGTTAGAGAGTATTAATACAGATTTTTTATTTAAGTCTATTCCTTTGGAAAGGCAAAAAGCTTTTTCAAATTACCTTGCGAGATATATAGGATTTGACTTAAATAAAGGACTTATAAAAGAATCTGAACATCCCTTTTGTATGGGGATAGAACCAAATAATGTAAGGTTTACTACACATTATTATGGAAATAATTTTATTTCGTCTATATATAGCGTGTTGCATGAAGCGGGACATGGAATTTACGAGCAAAATCAAGATTCTGAATTGGAAGGAACAATGCTCCAAGGAGGGGCTTCTATGGGGGTGCATGAATCTCAATCGCGAACTTTTGAAAATTTATTTGGGAGAAACTATTATTTTTTAAAGGGTTTATACCCTAATTTACAAGAGATTTTTCCGGAAATAAAAGAAGTTTCGGTAGAAGCGTTTTATAAAGGGGTTAATAAACCCGAAAACAGTTTGATAAGAATAGAGGCAGATGAACTGACTTATTCGTTGCATATAATGCTAAGATATGAAATTGAAAAAATGATTTTTGAAGACAAAATAGAAGTAGATGAATTACCTAAGATATGGAACAGTAAAATGAAAGAATACTTTGGACTTGATGTTCCGAATGATTCAAAAGGAATCTTGCAAGATGTCCATTGGGCCGGAGGAATGTTTGGATATTTTCCGTCATATTCACTGGGGAATGCTTATGCCAATCAAATAATAGAAGAAATGAAAAAAGAAATAAAACTTGATGAATTTCTGGAAAAAGGCGAGTTTGGTCCTATAAATTATTGGCTTAGAGAAAAAATACATAGAAAAGGAATGCTTTTGGATCCTGATGATTTGATAAAAAGTATATGCAAAGAGGAGTTGAATCCTTATTTATATATTAATTATTTAAAAGAAAAGTTTCGAAAAATAATTGAAATGAATACAGATGTTTCCAACTAAAAAAATTGTTCTTGAAATCAAGGTGAAAGAAGCTTTGCAAAAGTTTCCTACCTTGAGAAACTATGTTCTGTACTAAAAATTATAATTTTTAATACTGAAAGGATTTCTTAAAGGATAAGCACCAGGTAGGCGCAAAAAACGTCACTTTTACGAGGTGTAGACGCGTAGTCCGAGGTTTAGGTGTTTAGTTTTTAATTTTTTTCGAAAAAATGTGCGTTTTTTTAGAAATAAACTCGGAGACTTTTAAAATTAAAGTGTTTTCATTTTTAAGTAGAGCCTAAATAAAAAAAGTTTGTAGAAGTATTGATAATTGCTCGAGGAAAAAGGCGGAGATTTTGCTTTTTTCATTTTACTTGAGTAATTTCAATTTTGCTTTCAGGCAAGTTTTTTCTACAAACTTTTAAATTTCATCGGTTCGAAATGCTTCACAAATAAAATCTTTATTTTCATAAACAATAATAGCTGTTTCATTATATGGAGAATGCTTAATTTCTAGAATTTCATTTTCAAAATCTTTTAAGACGTCACTAAAATAAATATAATTTTTAAGTCTTATTCTGCTTCTGTTCACTTTTCTAATTGACTTTGTTAAGAAAAAATCTAACTTCCTTTGATAATAAAATTCCAAATCTCTTGTTTCTTTTTGTTCTATATAAATATAGGCATTTAAAAATTGAAAGATATCGTTTTCCGTAATGTTTTTGTTGCCATAAAATTGGTGAGACAAATCCAGTTCCAAAAAGTGAGAAAATCGTCTTAACTCGCTATAATCAAAGTCATCATCGATTAGAAAACTTATGGAAGTTTCGAAAAAGCATTCTCTTAATGATTTTTTTGAGACTTCTAAAATAGTATTTGTTAAAAATATCTCTTTAGGAAAAACCCCTTCTTTTAAAATACTCTCTCTCAAAAATAAATAAAGTTTTTTAAATGTTTTTTGCTCTTTATCAAAAGAATAGTTTACAATTCTTAAAGTAGAAATTTCAAAAAAGAGAGTAATGTAATAAATTTTTTGTAAGTTGAACGGGAAATATACCGGATATTGAAAAATACCGTAGGAATATTCAGGAACTTCTATAGTTTTAATATAAGGTTTGGAACTGTTTTTTACAAAAGAATCCAAGTTATTGATAATTCTATAAAAAGTTGGATAACTTATGTTCATTTTTCCTGTTATGGTTGAATATTGTTCATATAATTTCGAAATAGACAGGTTTTTATTTTTTCCATACAATTTTTTTATTTTTTCTAGTTCTTTTGGTTCCAGTTTTTTATAATTGTTTTTATCGGCACGTTCTTTTTTATTAAGCCCTTCCAATCCGCTTTCCTTGTATGCCTTGACCCATCTTTTAAGAGTAGCATAGGAAACATTAGATTCTTCTTCTATTTCTTTGAGTTTTTTTTCTTTGTTTAAAAAAGGCTCAATTATTTTTAATTTTTTTTGAGCTAAAAAATCTTCGTTTTCCATAGGGTACTCCTTTCTCAAATTACCTTATAATCATACTATTTATTAGATGAATAGTCAAACAAGAATGTAAAAAAAAACAAAAAAATAAAAAAAGGCTCATTTTTTTTGATAAAAATATTGACATTTTTCAACACAGGTTGTATTATTATGGTGTAAGTTATGAAAAAAAGATACAGGAGGAAATTTATGAAACTATTTGCACAAGTTCAAAAAATTGGTAAAGCCTTAATGACGCCAGTTGCAATTTTACCTGCAGCAGGATTATTTTTGGCTTTTGGTCAACCTAACGTATTTAACTCGAAATTAATGGCGAGTTCAGGAGACATAATATTTGGTAATCTACCTCTATTATTTGCTGTTGGAGCTGCTATTGGGTTAGTTGGTGGAGATGGTGTTGCAGGATTGGCTGCAATTGTTGCTATGTTAATAATGAATACTGTTATGGGAATTGTTACTGATGCTCCGGCGGGAATAGCTGAAGGAAGTAAAGCATTTGCTACTGTTATGGGGATTCCTACATTACAAACAGGAGTTTTCGGAGGGTTAATAGCAGGGATTATAGGGGCTATATGTTACAATAAGTTCTATAAAACAGAATTACCTTCATACTTAGGATTCTTTGCAGGAAAAAGATTAGTACCTATTATGGCTGCTGTTACAGCTTTCATAGTTGGATTGGCAATGCCTTATATTTGGCAACCGGTTCAAGCTGCACTAGCTGCTTTATCAGGTTTAGCTAACGGAAGCAATACTAATATTTCAACATTTATATTTGGAGTAATTGAGAGATCATTAATACCATTTGGATTACATCATATATTCTATTCACCGTTCTGGTACCAATTCGGTGAATATACAAATGCTGCCGGAACTGTTATCCAAGGGGATAATGCAATTTGGTTTGCAATGCTAAAAGATGGTGTAAAATCATTCTCGGTAGACGGTGGATATCAAAATGCTGCTAAATTTATGACAGGGAAATTCCCGTTCATGATGTTTGGATTACCGGCTGCTGCTTTAGCAATGTATCATGAAGCAAAACCTGGAAATAAAAAAGTTGCGGGAGGTTTACTATTCTCTGCTGCTTTAACAGCTTTCTTGACAGGAATTACAGAACCAATTGAGTTCGCATTCTTATTTGTTGCACCTGTATTATATGGAATTCACTGTATATTTGCGGGATTATCATTTATGTTAATGAATATGTTAGATGTAAGAATCGGAATGACTTTCTCTGGAGGAGCTATTGACTTTACTGCTTTTGGTATTGTTCCGGGATTAGGTGGATTTGAAACTAAATGGCCTCTAGCAATAGTTGTAGGTTTAGTATTGGCAGTTATTTACTATTTCGGATTCAGATTCTTCATAAGAAAATTCAATCTGGCTACTCCGGGAAGAGAAGCAGAAGTTGAAGAAAAATCAGAAAATGTAAACTTGGGTCAAAGAGAATTAGCGGTTTTAGTTTTGAATGCTTTAGGTGGAAAAGAAAATATAATTTCTGTTGACGCTTGTATCACAAGATTAAGATTAGAAGTTAAAGATTCTTCTAAAATTGATGATGCTGAACTTAAAAAATTAGGTGCTGCAGGAGTATTAAAAGTTGGACAAAATGGTGTTCAAGCTATATTTGGTTCAAAAGCTCAATTTATAGCACAAGATATTAAAGAAATGATGTAATTATTACTTTATAAAGTATTAAAATATAAGAAGAGGGAATACCGTATTAATGGTATTCCCTTTTTTTATAGTTTTGAGCTGATTCCCAACGAGAAACCATCATCTCTAGTTTTAAAATCCTTTGAATATCCTATAGAATAGTTAATTTTTTTGGTTTTATCTTTTAATTTATATTCGATTACACTCTGATTTGTGTTATCAAAATCGAAATAATGTGTAATATAAATATTTTTATATTGATTTTTTATCATATAAAAAGTTTTAAAATCTTCCTCACTGTCTATACCTGTTAATTTTATACTAAAAATATCTTTTTCTCCCAAATACCAATCTTTTTGGAGTTTATAGAAAAAAACATCTTCACTATCATAATTGTTAAACTTGAACCCAAAAGTATAGCTTCCCATTGTATATTCTATTCCTGCTATAGAATCAGCAACATCAGAATTTCCTAAAAAAACATAAAAATTATTTTTGTATAGTTCTACTAAATTTCCAACATTTTCTTTGTTTTTGTTCTCCCAATTTGTTGTATAAATTAAATCAAAATCATTATTACTATATTCAATCAAGCTATAAAAATAATCTTTTTTTAAGTTGTCTATACCGTTGAGTCCTAGCTCTAATCTCCAATTATGCATATTTTTATCTTCTGCATAAAATAGTTTTAAAAATAAAAAAAATATAAAATATTTTTTCATAATTCCTCCTAAAATTCTTTTCTTTTCATTTCACCCCAGTGTTTTTTCCTAAGGAAAAAATCCTTGAATCCAATAAGTCTAAAAAATAGAGTCATTTGCCTATAACCAAAATTTTCTAAAAATGCATACAAAAATATAAGTAATATATCTTTTATTTTTTTGTATCTATTAAATGTTTTTACTTCTAAAAATACTGCCAGTAATGATGTAATTGTTCCTAATAAAAAAGAGACAATCAAAAACAAGATAAAGATGTCTAAAGAAATCCACTTTTTATAGAAAAAATAAGGAAATATTACATATCCTAGTAATTCGATTACGGGCGATAACAATTCAAATATTAAATAATATGGTAAAGATAGCATTCCGACAACTTTGTAGTCATAATTAAATATTGCTTCTTTATTTTGAATTAATGTTTCCATTAATCCTTTGTGCCATCGAGCTCTCTGATTTTTTAGGGTTTTCAAATCTTCAGGGACTTGTGTCCAAGACATAGGGTCAGGGACAAAAATAATTTTATATTCAATTTTGTTTTTCAAATAATATTTATGCAAACGGATAATTAAATCAATATCCTCACCTACAGTTAGTTTATTCGTTATTTCAGTAGAATATCCATTGATGTTTAAAACAGCTTCTTTTTTAAATAAACCAAAGGCTCCGGAAATTAATGGCAATGCATTAAGTCTAGTCCACGCATATCTGCCAAACAAAAAAGCTCTTAAATATTCAATTACTTGAAATCTCGATAAAACATTTTTAGGTAAATCAATTTCCATAATTTTATTGTTATAAACAGTACACCCATTTAGAACACCAACTATTCCACCTGTTGCAATAACATTGTTTGGATTATCAATGATTGGAATCATTACTTTTAAATAGGAGTCTTTTTCTAAAAGAGTATCTGCATCGATACTTCCAAAATAAGGGTATCTGGAAACGTTAATTCCTGCATTTAGTGCATCAGCTTTCCCTCCATTTTCTTTATCTATAATTATAAGGTTTTCAAATTTTTTACTTCTATAAAGATATTTGATTTTTTTAGTATCAATAACTTTTCTATAAGGAAATTCGTATATTTCACATTTAAATTCAGATAGAATTTTGTTAAGAGTATTATCTTTGGACCCATCATTAACGACGATAACTTCATATTCCGGATAGTCAAATTGACTTAAAAATGAATAAATATTTTTTACAATAGTAGTTTCTTCATTATATGCCGGAACAATTAATGAAATTGGTGGTGTTAGTTTAGATTGATAAATTTTCAAATAATTATTTAATTTCGATTTCTTTTGATATTCCGAAATACCTATATAAGACATTACAAATAATATAAAATATGATAAATTCAAAATTATGAAGTAAATAATTATTGATATTGATAAAATATTTATATAGTGCTGCATTTAACCTCCTTTTCGTACCTAACTTTTAGTTTGCTGCAAAACTCCAAAACCTTTATTTTACTTACATAAAAAACTACGTTTTTTATGTAATCCCCCCACCTTCGGTGGGGAAAGAGAAGTTGGGGCAAAGCCAGAACCTAGGTTAAGGAAAACTAGTATCCTTGCCAATCCTCTAAAACCAATAAAAATCTTATTTGTATTATTTTTAACTGTGTACATATGTTTTTTTAGTTTTGCAACTAGCTAGTACTGAACTTTATTAATTTCATTTAATTGAATTATTTTCTTTTCGCAAGTTCTAATTACTGTTATAGAAAGATTTTTAAATTTTAAAACCTTATTATAAAAATCAACAAAATCATTTACTTCAAGTTCTTCTATTAACTCTATTTTAAGAGTCTCTTCTATAGAATTATCCGTTATCATTTTATCTAATAAATTCAAATTACATATTTTGTTTATTATTAATAAAATTTTGTTCAAGCCTTTAATTGTTCCATTTAGAACTAAAGAATCTCTTAATGTTTTGTATGATTCTCCGTTAACAATAACATATGCCGAAACCTCTCGCGCGTACTTATCCTCCGAATTTAATATTTTTTCCAAATATACGCTTCCAATATTTTTCATTTTTTCTAGGCTTAAAGCCGAATTATATCTTACCCACCAATTTGAATGAAATACCATTTCATATAAAATTGAAGCTGTTTTTTCATTTTCAAATTTAGATAAGTATTTGGCAGCAATAGTCTGTAGAATCCAATTATTACTTTTACTTGTTATTTCAAGTAGCGAATATATTTCTTTTTTCCCAATTTCTCCCGCTGCCTTAACTAGAAGAATAATATATTCCAATTCTTCTTCTGCAACATTTTCTTTATAATACTTATTAAATTCTTTTTTTATAAAAGAAGAAATTTGATATTCGTTATTTGAAGCAATCATAAAAATGATTTCTCCTTTATGTATTAGAGAAATATTTTTTGTAACCATCAATTTTAATATATGTTTTTTTAGATACTTATTATTATTAAAAATTTTTACAAAATGTGTTGATTCAGCCAAAAACATCTCTAAAAATTTTTGAATATTCACTATGTTATTTTCATTTATAAATTCTAAAATTTCAAATATTTTGTCGATATATTTTTTTATTATTTCGTCACTTAATTCATCAATCCATTCAATAATAATAGCATTAATTGTAAAAAAATATCCTCTAAAAACCCCTGTACTTGTTATTTCGTTAATTTTAATATTCAAAATAAAATCTAAATATACTTTACTTCTCAGTTCTCCAAGTTGGTAAAGATAAAATTCTTTATTGCCTTTATCTAAAGTTTTTTGATATTTATTAAAAACGTATTTAGAAATTTTTAATTGATCCAAAAGTAGTATAAGGTTTCTTCTATCTCTTCCTTCCAATGAATTAATTATTTCTATACTTTTTTCAACAAAAATATCAGAATATTTAACATTTTTTTTTAGATATTTAATTTTTTTTATTTTTTTCTGTTCTAAACCAGAAAAAACACCTTCCAGTAACAAGTTTTCTAGCATGTTTTTTTCCTCTGTTTCAATTTTGCTTTTTCTAATTTTTAAATATGATAGAAATACTATTAAAATTAAAAAAAACAAAGAAAAAACAAAGAAAAATTTCATCAAAAACAACAAAACATTCATAAATAAACCTCTCTAATTCTTTCTTAATTTTTTTGAGTCGCTAATTGAATCTATAAAATATAAATTCAATTAGCGATATTTATTTTTTGGTGTTTATTTGTAACTACTATCTCAGGCATTAAAAAAACTTGAAATATCAGGCTTTTATGCGCGCCTTGGGCGCGAGAGGAGGGGTATTTGCGGGACGTAACCCCAATATCATTAACTAAAGAAAACTTATTGATTCAATTTGGACAACCAGAAGGGATTGCCCCTACAAATTTAATGCATTTTGTAGGGTGAGCCTCTTGTGGGCGCCCTAAATTGATGACATTGGACACAACCCGCTCCCGAGTCAAGGATAATAATAACTCCATGCCACGCCTCTAAAACTTTGATTTTACTATAATTAGTTATGCCTGAGTAGTTACGTTTATTTTATTAAGTTTAATAAGATGACATTAAAATTTCTGTTTTTTGCTCTTTATTTCCGAAAATATTATTAGATGTTACACTATTACCACTTGTAAACCCTGCAATATTTTGAGTTAATTTAGCTAGAATATCATCTATTTCACTTGTAGTAATTCTATTTCCATCGGCAAAAGTTATTTGTTCCAATTTATTTCCTTTAGCCCAGTTTTCTACTGTTATTTTATCAGCTTTTGTAGAAATCGTTAAGTTATCTCCTGATTTGCTATAAGTAACTTCATCTTTGGTAATACCTCTTAAGAAGCTCAAAGTATCCTTAGCTCCATCTGCGACTTTAATAATATCATTTCCATCACCTAGATTGAAATTATATGTATTAATTCCTTCACCACCTAAAAGGATATCATCTCCTTCACCACCGTTTAAGATATCATTACCTATTCCGCCACTTAAATAGTCATTACCTTCTTCTCCGTATAAGTAGTCGTCTCCTTCATCTCCGAACAATTGGTCATTTCCTAAACCACCATATAGTTTATCGTTATGCTCGTTTCCATGAATAATATCGTTTCCACCTTCACCAAAGATATAATCTTCACCTGTTAATCCGTTGATAACATCATTCAAATTTGTAGCAGTTATTGTATCTGACCATAAATGACCTTCTTCCAGATTATCAAATTCATAACCTAAAATGGCATCACCTGTTGTTCCAAATATAACTCTATTTAAATTAAAATTACTTTTATTTCCATTCAACTCAGAGAAAAAAGGATCTTCTGTTTTTACTTTTTTTTCGTTATAATAGTTTTCTAAAGTTATTTTGTCTTCGGAATTTGAAGTATAAATTACCAAATTATTGTTTTCTTTAGAAAAGTAAACGTTATCTCTTGTTAAATCTCTAAGTAAGTATAAGTAATTTTCACCTTGTGTATTGGAAATTATGGTGTCTTTTCCATCTCCAATATTATATACAAAAGTATTTGAACCTTCTCCGTTAGCTATTAAAGTATCATCCCCTAATCCACCATTTATATAGTTTTCTCCGCTAGAAGTAGAAATTATATCATTACCTTCTTCTCCATATATTAAATTTAGCGAATCATTAGCGGTCTCTGTTGAATAAATATAGTCATCGCCAAATCCACCATAAACTTTGTTATTTCCACTACCGTAGTTTATATAGTCATTTCCTTCGAAAGATGATATAGTATCATTTCCGTCTTTTCCAAAAATAAAATCATTGTTAACTGTTCCTAATATTGTAGAGTCTATAGCTGTATCAATTATTTGATTTTTTTCAACATCTCCTGTATTTTTTAATAACTCTTCATAATTGAAAGTATAGATTTCATTTAAAGTAAGTACACAGTCTTTAACATAATTTTCTATTTTTACATAGCTACTTTTATCTTTGTTTGAAATGAATAAATCAGTTCCTGATATTTCAAAATTTATTTCGGAAATACTATACTGAGTATTTACATTAATATTATTTCCTTCTCTATTCCCTTGCCAATCATTTGAAACAAATGCGCTATTGATAAGTTCTGATGTAATAGATTCTGTCCCACTTATAAATATTGTTTCTTCTGAGTTTATAAACTGAAGATTTATTGGGGTTTGAATGTTACCTATTATTTCTATAGAATCATCTGTTCCTTTTATTTTTATAATTCTTCCAGTAGAACTGTAGTCTATTTCTAGGTCTTCGTATGAAATCCCTTCTCCAAAAGAAATGCCAGTATATGGAATTGAAATATTGTCTTCGGCATCAAAACCGTAAATAAAAGGATTTAAATAAGAAATATCGTTTAAATAAATAATGTCTTTTCCATCTCCTATATTAAAATGGAATACTCCTCCATCTGCATAAAAAGTATCGTTTCCTTTTCCACCTTTAAAATTGCTATACTGTCCATCAGAGTAGATAATGTCATTCCCTTCTCCTGCATCTATTTCATTCAAAAAGTCTCCAGCAGTTATTAGATCATTCCCATCTCCAGTTGATATATTTAATGGTGCTGAAATTAAAGTTACAATATCATCTCCACCTGTTACTGAAATAGAGCTACTTAGATTTTGGATTAGTTCATTAAAAAAAATTATATCTTGAGTATCTTTAAATTGGATATATGACAAGTAGTTAAATCCCTCAACAGTTAAAGTATCACTGGTTCCTTTTATACCTATTACTATTCTTCTTTTATAGTCCAGACTTATTTCTAAATCTTCTAGTTTTATCCCATTTCCAAATACAATTCTATCTTCGTCTAATCTATAATTTTCTTGAGCAAAAGGCATAAAGTAATTATCTATTTCCTTAATAGTATCGTTACCATCCCCTAAATTAAATTCATAAATGTCATCTCCACTACCTCCAACTAAAATATCATTTCCTTCTCCACCAGCCAGTGTATCACAACCATCACCCCCCGATAAATAGTCGTTACCATCTCCCCCTAGAAGGTATTCATTAGCATATGTTCCTTCTATTATGTCATTACCACCTTTGCCATCTAGTTTAAATGCAAATTCTCCTGGTTTTTTAAAATCCCATAAGACATCCTGATCTGCTTCATTAAGATATGAATCCAAGATTATAACATCATCGTTATCTGACGTTATTGCAACCAAAGAATTTATTTCTGTAGAAGACATTACTTCACCATTACTAAAATTAATAGAACAATAACCTATATTTCTTGTTCCACTATATTCGGCTATTGTATTTACCGTAATTGAATCATTAGGATTATTTTTAAATTTAATTACCAGTTTCCCTTCGGATTTTTCAAAAATTAAATCCTCTTTTACAATTCCTTCACCAAAATTCAATATAAATCCATTATCGATTATAGTATCATTCCCATCACCAACATTGAAATTTATAGTTTGAATTTCCCAATCATACTCTGTTCCTTGAATAACATCATTTCCTTTTCCACTGGTAATAATGTCTTTCCCACTTTGAGTAATAATAATATCATCTCCGTCTCCTCCGGAGATTATATCATCCATCCAAGTTCCCTCTATAACGTCGTTTCCTTTTCCAGTATTAATATTTAAGCTTCCAAAAACATACGGATATTTGAATTTATCATTTCCCGAAGTTGATAGATTAGGTAAAACCATTTCTTTTATATCTCCGATTTTTAATGATGTTCCATCTTGAAAGTATATTTCATTGTTTTGAGAAAAAAAATAATCTCCCATTGTAGCCATTTCTACTTCATCTTCTGTTCCTATTATTTTAACGATTAAATTTCCTTTTTCATTTAATGTTAAATATAGCATTTCTTTTGTTATTCCTGCTCCTAGTTTTAAATCAGCCCACTTATCTTCTATAAATAGCTTTCCATCCCCTAGATTAAAATTGTAATACTTGTACATCTTATTCCTCCTAATTTTTTTGAATTCTTTATTTCTTTTACTATAAAAAACTCCCTCTACCCATACCCCTTTTTACATATTGCCAAGTTTCTCGCCCCCCTTTTTTGTTTTAGTTAGTTGCTAATTGATAATTAAAGACGTTTTCTTTAACCACCAGATTTACACAGGATTATCACAAGTATAATCTTTGCAATCTTGTGTTTATCTTGTGGTTAAAAAAGGTTTTTTATTACTAATTTCTAATTAGATAATTACTAAAGCGTTATCAAAAAATCCATCACCTGTCCTGCATTATCAAAAGCACGAACTTTATTTTCTCTATTTATTTCAGCAAGGTATTCGGAATAGTAATCTTCTATTTTTT
>JAFGUR010000016.1 GCA_016938425.1 Fusobacteriaceae bacterium | reverse complement strand
TCATTGACACCTATTAGCATGTTTTTCCATTCACCTTGCATCATACCAAAGTCAGCTCGTGATGAAAAATTTTCCTTTTTTGCGTCTTCACACACTCTCAAAATTTTGCTTTGAATCCCATTTATTACATCAATTACACTATTAATACTATTTTTAATCTCATTGAAATCACCTTTATACTCATCTTTTATCTTTTCTGGTAAAACCCCTTTGCTGATATCAGATAGATATAATAAAATGACGTTAATTGGTTTATTAAAAGCATTTGAAAGATCATTAATCCCATTAAGTAAAGGAACAAATTCATCTTCTATACCGTCAAAGTCTGTTTTATAACTTAAATTACCATTCACAATCTGTGTAATATTTTCTTCTGTTTTAAAAAGCAGCAATTTTATGGTCTTTGAAATTTTCTTTCCAAAAAAATATGAGACAAAAATAACTATTACAACAAAAAATATTGCTATCATTATCATATTGTATAGAGAATCATCTATAATTTTCTCAAGCTTTGTTTTGGATATTCCGGTATAAAACATTCCAATAATTTTATTATTCTTATCTTTAATTGGTATATACGCTGTCTGAAAAAGATTGCCTACTACATTTGCTTCACCCAAAAACATTTCACCTTTTCTAAGAGTTTTTTCAATAACTTCTTCTGATGCCTTCGTACCTACTGCACGTTTGCCATCTATTATAACATTGGTAGCAACTCTACTATCATCTAAGAAAAAAGTGATTGTATTTTCAGTTAAGCTTCCTAAAAAATCAACTATTTCATCATTTTCTGAAATTTTCATTTCTCCTTTAAATAGATCGCTCTTATTTACAGACCAATATCCAGGATATTTTACATCAAGTATTTCATTCATTGTTTTAAGGTCACTTTTTGCTTTCTCAACAACTGAAGACTCAACCGCTGTTTTCATAAAAAATTTACTTAACAAGATCAGGGCAATGAAAGCTATTAAAAATAAAGAGATATAGACAACGATTATTCTATTCCCAATACTTATATTTTTAAGTCTGACCACAACAAGCTCCTAAATATTTATTTATAACTTTTACAATTTAATTTAAAAAAAAAGAAAAACAGAAAAAAAAATATGCAATTTCTATGCTAGAATTGAAGATTAATGTAAATAGTAATGATAAAGTCTTGATACGTATTTTGATCAAAAAAAAAGAGAGACTAATCTCTCTCTTTTTATCTTCTAAAATTTTCTTAAAAATCTCCAAAATCATCGATATCAAAATTGTTTTTAGTAGAAATTTTTTGAGCATTATGGGGTAAACTCTTTCTAACAGGACTTTTTGATATTTTCTTCTCACTATGGTAATAATTATGACCCTTAACTTTGAAAACCGAAATTGCTTCTTTCATTCTTTCGGCTTGGCTGGATAGTTCCACAGAAGCAGCAGCAGTT
>JAFGUR010000167.1 GCA_016938425.1 Fusobacteriaceae bacterium | reverse complement strand
TGGGGAGGAAATGCAGTATCAGAAAACGTTGGAGTTAAACATTTATTAAACGTTAAAACTGTTGCAGAAAGAAGGGAAAATATGCTTTGGTTTAGAGTTCCAGAAAAAATATACTTCAAATCAGGATCATTACCTGTTGCATTAAATGAATTAAAAGGTAAAAAGAAAAAAGCGTTTATCGTAACTGACTCTGTATTAGCGTCATTAGGATATACTGATCATATAACTAAAGAATTAGAAGAAATGGGAATTGACTTTAGAATATTCTCAGAAGTACAAGCAGACCCTACATTAACAACAGTTAAAAAAGGTGCTGACTTAATGAGATCATATAATCCAGATGTAATTATAGCAATCGGTGGAGGTTCTCCAATGGATGCAGGTAAAATTATGTGGGTTATGTACGAACATCCAGAAGTTAAATTTGAAGATTTAGCATTAACATTTATGGATATTAGAAAAAGAATAGTTGAATTCCCTGAAATGGGTAATAAAGCTCAATTTATTGCAGTAGCTACATCTGCAGGAACTGGATCAGAAGTAACTCCATTTGCTGTAATCACTGATGACGCAACAGGTGTAAAATATCCATTAGCAGATTATGAATTAACTCCAGATATGGCAATAGTAGACCCTCAATTAATGTTATCAATGCCAAAAGGATTAACTGTAGCTTCAGGAATTGACGTATTAACACATGCTATGGAAGCATATGCATCAATATTTGCTTCTGAGTTTACAAATCCATTAGCATTAGAAGCAATGAGACTTGTATTCAAATATTTACCAGAGTCAGCAGAAGGCGGAGCAACAGCTGTTAAAGCAAAAGAAAAAATGGCTAACGCATCTTGTATAGCTGGTATGGCGTTCTCAAATGCATTCTTAGGAATATGTCACTCAATGGCACATAAATTAGGAGCAGCATTCCATATACCTCATGGAACAGCAAATGCATTAATGTTAAATGAAGTAATTAAATTTAATGCTACAGATGCACCAGTAAAAATGGCTGGATTTGCACAATATAAATATCCAAATGCTAAAAATAGATATGCAAAAGTTGCAGATTTCTTAGGATTTGGTGGAAAAACTGATGATGAAAAAGTAACAAACTTAGTAAAAGCTATAGATGAATTAAAATCTAGAATTGGAATTCCTGCATCAATTAAAGAATGGGGAGTACCAGAAGCAGATTTCTTAGCTAAAATAGACAGAATGGTAGAAGAAGCATTTGATGATCAGTGTACAGGGGCTAACCCAAGATACCCATTAATGTCTGAATTAAAAGAACTTTACTTAGCAGCATACTACGGACCAAAAGCTTATGCTGAAAAAAAAGCAGCAGAAGTTAAACCTGCTAAAAAAGATAAAAAATAATAAATATAGTTTTATAAAGGACAAGCCACTAGGTTTGTCCTTTAGTTTTTATACTTAAATTAGTAACTATAAGTCTTAATTTTATAAGTGTGAATAGAAGTGTAGTTATTTTACTAAAAATGAAGTGAGAAAGACTATAAAAAAATTGAATTTCGATTAGATACTTTATTTGTAAAAGATAATGGTTTATGGTATTATAATAGAGAATATTGAACATTTTAGGAGGATACAAAATGTCAAAAAAGAAAACATATGAAGAAAAATTAGATGAAATAGATGAAATAATTGAAAAACTTGAAAATGGTGAATTAAATTTAGAAGAATCAATAAAAGAATATGAAAAATCTATGAAGCTTATAGAAGAGTGTAGTGGAATGCTTAATGAAGCGGAAGGTAAAGTAAAGAAAATTAATATGAATAATAATAAAATTGAACTAGAAGAAATGGAGTAAAATTAATGAAAACTTATTTGAATGAAATGAAAAATAGAGTAGAAAATAAGATGATGGAATATTTAGAAGAACTTTCATATCCTAAAGTTATGACTGAAGGGATGAAATATGCGCTTTTAAATGGAGGAAAAAGATTAAGACCAGTACTTTTATACATGACTTTAGATATGTTAGGAATACCAAAAGATAAAGGGGATTCTCTTGCAAGTGCTATTGAAATGATACATTCATATTCTTTAGTGCATGATGATTTACCTGCTTTAGATAATGATGATTATAGGAGAGGAAAGTTAACAACACATAAAGTTTATGGAGAAGCTAATGGTATATTGATTGGGGATTCTTTATTAACATATGCTTTTTTTATTGCTTCAACAAAATCTTCAAATATTGATAATGATAAACTAATAAAAATTTTAGGATTAATCTCTGAATACTCTGGTATCCAAGGAATGATTGGAGGACAAGTAGTTGATATAGAGTCAGAAG
The DNA here is from genome assembly GCA_016938425.1 of Fusobacteriaceae bacterium. Lineage (GTDB taxonomy): Bacteria > Fusobacteriota > Fusobacteriia > Fusobacteriales > Fusobacteriaceae > JAFGUR01. The sequence goes on along the minus strand of JAFGUR010000167.1, from coordinate 8,608 downwards.
GTAAAATAGTAGATTTAGAGACTCTTCAATATATCCATGCTCATAAAACAGGAAGGTTAATTAGGCTTCCAATTGAAATAGGAGCAATTATAGGAGATTTAGAAGAAAGTAAAAAAAATCTTTTAGTAAAGTATGCTGATTTAATAGGGCTAGCATTTCAAATTAAAGATGATTTACTTGATATAGAGGGTAGTTTTGAAGAAATAGGGAAACCAGTAGGAAGTGACATAAAACTTGATAAATCAACTTATCCAGCAATATTTGGTTTGGAAAAGACAAAAGAAATTTTAAATGATAAAATAATTGAAGCTAAAAATATAATTATAGAGAATTTTCCAGAAAATAATGAGAATTTTTTAAATTTGGCAGATTATATAATGAATAGGTCAAAATGATTCTTTTAGAGTTGTTTAAAGCCATAAAAGAAAAAGGTGGCACTCCTTTTATAGTAGGGGGATTTGTAAGAGATAAAATACTGGGTTTTCCAAATAAGGATTATGATGTTGAAGTTTTTAATATAATAGAGTATGATTTTGAAAATATTCTTAAAAAATTCGGAACTTTTAAAAAAGTAGGGAATTTTAGTATTTATTTAATTAAAAGAAATATAGAAATTTATCTAAATATAGAAAAAAAAGATTTAAGTTTAGATGAACAAATATATTATGCAAGTAGAAGAAGAGATTTTACTATGAACGCTTTATATTATGATTTGTTAGAGAACAAAATTGTTGACTATTTAGATGGACAAAAAGATATAGAAAAAAAGATATTAAAATATTCAGAGAAAGTGGAGTTTTTAAGAGATCCTTTAAGAATTTTGAGAGCAGTTTATTTTTCCTCAAAATATGATTTTGAAATAAGTAATGAACTAATGAATATTATTTTTTTAAATAAAGAAAAATTAAAAATGGTTTCAAAAGAAAGAATTTTTAATGAAATTCAAAAAGTATTTAATAATAAAAAAATAGTTTCTAAATATTTTGAAAACTTAAAGAAGCTGGGATTAGATAATATATTATTTGATGAAAATGTTGAGTTTTCTAAAATGTACTTACTTAAAAGTAATGATATTAATGATTATTTTGCAGTTCTAGCTTTAGAAACCAAAAATTTTCCTTATTTTTTTGTTGAAGATAAAACAATTATAAGAAATTCTATAAGTATATCAAATTCAGTAAAACTACTTGAGAAAGCTAATGAAATTACAGATTATCTTATTAATAAACTTTCTAGAAAGACTAATTTAAAAAGTGTTTTAAGAATATATGGGTTAGGAGATAATGATAAAAAAGAGAAATTGGTTGCTTTATACAAAGAGTATTTAAAAAGAAGAAATGCACTTGAGCCTTTAGTAGAAGGAAAAGATTTAATTGAAATGGGTTATAAACCTAGTAAATTTTTCAGTGAAGTTTTAGAAGAGTTATATGATTTACAGTTGCAAAACAAATTTAAAAATAAATTAGAAGCGTTAGAATATTTAAAAAGAAAAAATGACCTGTTGTAGAGCTACTTTCAAATTTACAAAGAGAAATTAATGTGATATTATTATGGGGCAAAAGAAAAGAGAGGATAAATGAAAAAAAGTATAATTTTCACTATATTATTACTGCTTGTGACAGCGTGTACAAATAATAATTATAAAAAATTAGTTGATGAGAAATTTAAAAAATCTGAATATGATAAAATTTTAGTTAAAAAAGAGGCAGAAAAAGAATATTATAAGTATGATTCAAAGAAGAAATTTTGGGAAGAAGAAGTTTTTCTTTTTATTGAAGATAATAAGAAAGATGGAGTAAAACTCTATATGGGGATTAACTATAGAGGCAAAGATTGGTTGTATATGAGAAGTATTGAGTTTATAGGAGATGAAGGAAGTTTGTTTAATGATTTCTATGATTATCGAACTTTTAATCCCATATGGAAAGATAATACCACATTATCTAGAGGGGTAGAGGAAAAAATATTGTTTCCTTTAAAGGAAAGTTACATAAATGAATTAGAGTATATTTTAGAGAACAATAATTTAAATATTATACTTCGTAGCGACTATGATGAAAGATTAGCTAAAAGAAAACTTAGTGAAAAAGAAGTGTTTAAAATGAAAGAAATCTTGGATTTATATAAAAAACTACAAACAAAGAATGAGGAGAAAGAAAATGGCAATTAGTTTAAATTATTTTTTACTTGGAGAAGCAGGGGGAATTAATCAAAATACTGGTAAAATTGATTTGCATGGGATATTTGATGTAGTAACTTCACCAATATATCCATTGGGGATATCAAACTTAGTAGGGATTTGTTCATTTGATGGAGTAGAAAGAGACACATTATTTGAGTTGAGAATTAACAGTCCAGAAGAAGAAATTTTGGCAAAAATGGAGTTTGGAGTTCCAGCACAATATCCTGGATTATCATCAAAACAAGTTATTGGACTTCAAAATATAGTAATATCAAAAAGAGGGAAATATACAGTTGATATTTTGGAAAAAAATCCAACAGGATATAAATTTGTAAAATCGGTAACTTTATTTACTGCAATTTATCCTCCAAAAAGAAGATTTGCAGAAGGGGAAATAGATGCAATTTTATCTAAAAAAGAAGAATTAATAGTTACAGTTAAAACAGATTATACTATTCCAGGGAAAGAAGAAGTAAAAAAATTCCAAATCAATTTAGATCCGACAGCTCCTTTTGAAGAAGGGTATGAAGCGTTCCCAGAAAACAATCAATTAGAGATAGATGGACAAATATACGACCTTGAAGGTGTAAGAAGAAATGCTGAGTGGCTATTTGGTAAAGTAAAGCCTAAGCAAACAGAGGAAGAAACAAACTAATATAAAAAATAGTAAAATTGAGGTGCATATTTTATGTACCTTTTTAATTTAAAATCCATTTTGTTAACATTTTAGAAGAAGTATGATAAAATGATATAGAAATAGTTTTTTTATGAAAAAGATAAAATTAATCAATAAATTCAAGGAGTTTTTATGAAATATTTAATTGATTTACATGTACACTCTAATGCTTCTGATCATGCATTCAGTAGCTTAGAGGAATTAATAAGGCAAGCTAAAGAAAAAAAATTACTAGGTTTTGCGTTAACAAATCATGGACCTATATTACCAGATTCTCCTAGAGAATGGCATTTTGGGAATTTGAAGGTAATTCCAGATTATGTTGATGGTATAAGGATTTATAAAGGGATTGAAGCCAATATAATTTCTATTGAGGGAGAAACAGATTTACCGATGAAATACGATAGTATGCTAGATATAGTTTTAGCAGGGTTTCATAGTCTAACCCCCTATAGTGAAGAAAGTACAGAAGAGGAAAATACAAAAACTTTAGAAAATGTCATAAGAAGAGGAGAAGTGGATATTTTAGCTCATTTAGGAAATCCTAAATATCCTTTTGATAAAGAAAAAATCGTGAAGCTAGCAAAAGATTATAATGTAGCTATAGAAATAAATAACAGTTCTTTTGAAAAAAGTAGAAAAGGTTCAGAAAGCCATTGCTTAGAAATTCTAAAATTATGTGTTAAATATGGTACTTATATTTCTTTGGGGAGTGACACTCATTTTTCATATAATATAGGGAATTTTTCAAAGATAGAAAGTTTAGTAAATTCAAGTGGGATAAGACAAGAGAAAATTTTAAATACTAATTTTGAAATAATAGAAAGTTTTTTAAAAGAGAGAAGGCAAAATAAATAGAAAAAATTAAGGATTTCAAAATAATTTATGCATGAAATCCTTTATTTTTTTAATAAAAGGTGTTATAATTTGATGAATTGAGATATATTTTAGATAAGTAGTAAGGGGTAAGGACTATAATGTTTATAGTATTTATGTCTTATTATTTTCTGGATATGTCTCAAAATAAACTATTAGGAGGCATAATGTTTAACGAAAAACAATTAACTATGCAATTAGGTGGAAGAGAATTAAAAATATCAACAGGTAAAATAGCTAGACAAGCTGGAGGAGCCGTTGTTGTACAATACGGAGAAACAGTTTTATTAGTAACAGCTACAAGAAGTAAAAATCCTAAACCAGGAATAGATTTTTTTCCTTTAATGGTAGATTATATTGAAAAATTCTATGCAGTTGGGAAAATTCCAGGAGGATTTATAAAGAGAGAAGGAAGATCTTCAGTAGATGCTACTTTAATTAGCAGACTTATTGATAGACCTTTAAGACCTTTATTCCCAGAAGGATTTTACAATGATGTACATGTTGTTATAACAACAATGTCATATGATGGAGAAAATTTACCAGAAGAAATAGCAGCTGTTGGAGCTTCATTAGCATTATCTATTTCAGATATACCTTTTCAAGGACCAGTTGCAGGAGTAATAGTTGGATATATTAATGGAGAATATATATTAAATCCTACAAAAGACCAATTAGAAATTTGTGATATTCATTTATCAGTAGCAGGAACAAAAGATGCAATAACAATGGTAGAAGCTGGTGCAAGAGAAGTATCAGAGGATGTTATGTTAGGTGCAATTATGTTTGGACATGATAGAATTAAAGAAATTTGTGAATTCCAAGAAGAATTTGTAAAATTAGTTGGGGAAAAAGAAAAATATGCTTTTGAACTAAAAGAACCTTTAAAAGAAGTAAAAGAATTTTTAGATGCTGCAGAATCAAGAATTAAAGATGCAGTTTTAACAAAAGGAAAACAAGCAAGAGAAGAAGCTTTAGAAAAAATAGAAGAAGATTTATTAGAAGAGTTTACAACAAAAACTTTAGAAGGAACAGAGGAAGAAGAATTAAATTCTGAATTATTAGGAGAATTTAAAAAATACTTTGAAGCTTTACTAACAAAAGTTGTAAGATGGTCAATATTATATGAAAAACATAGAGTAGATGGAAGAACTACAAAAGAAATAAGACCACTTGATGTTGAAATAGATGTTTTACCTAGAACACATGGTTCAGCATTATTTACAAGAGGAGAAACACAAGCTTTAGTAGTTACAACTCTTGGGACGAAAGATGATGAGCAAATAGTTGATGGGTTAGATCAAGAAATCAATAAAAAATTCTACTTACATTATAATTTCCCACCATACTCAGTTGGAGAAGCTGGATTTATGAGAGCTCCAGGTAGAAGAGAATTAGGACATGGTTCACTTGCAGAAAGGGCTTTAAGATATGTAATGCCTTCTGATGAAGTTTTCCCATATACAGTAAGAATAGTTTCAGAAATAACTGAATCAAATGGTTCATCATCTCAAGCATCAATCTGTGGAGGGACATTGTCGTTAATGGCAGCAGGAGTTCCTATAAAAGCACCAGTAGCAGGAATTGCAATGGGGCTTATAAAAGAAGGAGACGATTTTGTTGTTTTAACAGATATAATGGGAATCGAAGATCATTTAGGAGATATGGACTTTAAAGTAGCAGGAACAAGAGAAGGGATTACAGCTCTTCAAATGGACATAAAAATTACAGGTATTAGTAGAGAAGTAATGGAAATTGCTTTAAGACAAGCACTTGAAGGAAGAATATTTATTTTAGATAAAATGGATTCTGTAATAGCAGAACCTAAAGCAGAAATTTCAACATATGCACCAAGAATACATACGTTGACTATACCAACAGACAAAATAGCAACTTTAATTGGGCCAGCAGGAAAAAATATTAAAGCAATCATAGAAGAAACAGGAGCAAAAATTGATATTGAAGATTCAGGTAAAGTAGCAATATTTACAAATGATGGAGAAATGTTAAAGAAAACAGTTAAACTAATAGATAACTTAGTTAAAGATGTAGAAATTGGTCAAATATATGTAGGGAAAGTAACTAAAGTTATGAAATTTGGTGCTTTCATGGAAATATTACCAGGAAAAGAAGGATTATTACATGTTTCTGAAATTGATACAAAAAGAGTTGAAAATGTAGAAGCAGTACTTAAAGAAGGAGATGAATTTGAGGTTAAAGTTATCTCTATAGAAAAAGGTAAAATAAACTTAAGTAGAAAAGTTTTACTAACAGTTGAAGTAGCAGAATAAAAAAGTTGGGGGTTTCCCCAACTTTTAAAACATGATAGGAAAGAAATCAGAGGGGTATTGATGAAGTTATCTTTAATAAGTTTAGGTTGTAGTAAGAATTTAGTTGATAGTGAGTATTTATTAGGTGCATTAATAAATAAAAAAGGATTTGAATTCACAGAAGTATTGGAAGATGCAGATTTAATAATTGTAAATACATGTGGATTTATAGGAGATGCCAAAGAAGAATCAATAGATACGATTCTTGAAATGGCAGAGTTAAAGAAAAATAAATTAAAAAAATTAGTAGTAGCAGGTTGCCTAGCACAACGATATGCAGAAGAACTTATGGAAGAAATGCCAGAAGTTGATGCAATAATAGGAACTGGTGATATAGATAAAATAGAAAATATAATAGATCAAATATTTGAAGAGCAAAGAGTTATTGAAAATAAATCATTAGATTTTTTAGCAAATGCCTATACAGAAAGGGTTTTGACAACTTTATCACATACAGCATATTTAAAAATAGCTGAAGGTTGTGACAGAAAGTGTACCTATTGCATAATTCCTAAACTTAGAGGGAAATTAAGAAGTCGTTCTATTGAGGATATAGTACAAGAAGCAAAGCATCTTGCAAGTAAAGGTGTTAGAGAATTAAATATATTAGCCCAAGAAACTTCAGAGTATGGAATAGATAATTATAGGGAAAAAGCATTACCTAAATTACTTAAAGAACTGGCAAAGGTAGAAGGAATAGAATGGATAAGAAACTATTATATGTTTCCTAACTCTGTAACAGACGAATTAATTGAAGTAATTAGAGATACACCAAAAGTATGTAATTATTTTGATATATCAATTCAACATGTGGCATCTAATGTTTTGCAAAATATGAAAAGAGCAAAAGACGCAACACATATAAAAGAAAAATTATCTAAAATTAGAAAAGAAATTCCAAATGTTTCTATTAGAACTACAGTAATTGTAGGATTTCCAGGAGAAACTGAAGAAGATTTTCTAGAGTTGAAAGAATTTTTAGAGGAATTTAAATTTGATTATGTTGGGGTTTTTAAATATTCAAGAGAAGAAGATACAGAAGCTTTTGATTTACCTAATCAAGTAGATGAAGAAATTAAAGATAGAAGATATGCTGAACTTGTTAATCTTCAAAGTGAAATAGCAGAAAGAAAAAATAGAGAATTTATAGGGAAAGAAATTGAAGTCATGATAGATGGGGTTTCTAGTGAGTCGGAATTTATGTTAGAAGGAAGAACTCAAGGACAAGCTCTTGAAATTGATGGGAAAGTTTTAACGAATGATGGAACAGCGAAACCAGGAGAAATAGTAAAAGTATTAATTGAACAAAATTTTGAATACGACCTGTTAGGGCCTATAATAAGAAATGAGGACAACTGATTATGAAAATGAATATAGCAAATAGATTGACAATTTTAAGAATTTTATTAATAGTTCCATTTATATTAATTTTATTATGGAAGTCAGAAAAGTTTTCCTATAGATTAATTGCATTTGTTATATTTGCCATAGCTTCATTGACTGATTTTTTGGATGGATATCTTGCAAGGAAATTCAATCTAGTTACTAATTTTGGAAAATTAATGGATCCCCTTGCAGATAAAATATTAGTAATTTCTTCATTATTAATATTTGTTGAGTTAAAGTATGTTCCAGCATGGATGGTTATAGTTATAATTACTAGAGATTTTTTAATAAATGGAATAAGGTCTTTAGCAGCATCTAAAGGGAAAGTATTACCAGCAGGAATGCTAGGGAAAATAAAAACGACAACACAAATGGTAGCTATTTTATTAATTATTTTATTAGGTGCTAACGTATATAATTTTTATATAATGTTAATTCCTGTATTTTTTACAATCATATCAGCAGTTGTATATATAATTGAAGGTAAAAATTATATAAACGATTAGAATAGGGGTAAATTATGGTTTTAGGATTTATTGGCGCAGGGAACATGGGTGGAGCTTACATAAAGGCTCTGAATGACGAGATTTATTTTTATGAAAAAAATAAAGAGAGAGCTAAAGAAATTGAGAATGAATCAAAAGCTCTATCTTTAGATAAATTAAAGACTTTAATAGAAAAATCAGATGTAATATTTATTGCTGTAAAGCCTCAAATATTGGAAAATGTTTTAAAAGAAGTAAAAGATTATGACTATAAAAATAAAATATTTGTAACTTTAGCAGCTGGAATTAAAATGGATTTTTATGAAAAAATATTGGGGAACATAAAACTTGTTAGAGTTATGCCTAACACTCCAGTGCAAGTAAAAGCAGGAGTTGCAGGAGTTACTTTTAAAGGACTTTCAGAGAAAGAACGAATTTATGTGAAAAGTATATTGGAAAGCTGTGGTGTGGTTATAGAGGTAGAAGAAGATAAATTAGATGTAATTACTGCATTATCAGGAAGTGGACCAGCCTATGTATTTTTACTAATAAATGCTTTAGCAGATGGTGGTGTTAAATTAGGACTGACTAAGAAAGATTCTTTAGAAATTGTAGCACAAACATTTTTAGGTTCTGCAAAGATGTTTTTAGAAACAGGAATTCATCCAGAAAT
>JAFGUR010000166.1 GCA_016938425.1 Fusobacteriaceae bacterium | reverse complement strand
ATATTCATCTCTATCTTCTGGGTCTGAATATTCATCTGCTTCTAGTTTTACATATAGTTCGTTAAATGAATCTGATATATATTTTAAGAAGATTAGGCCAAGTACTACATTTTTGTACTCGGCTGCATCTATGTTTTTTCTAAGTTTGTCTGCGGCTTTAAAAAGGGTTTGTTCAAAGTTATTATTTTCTAAATCCATTAAGTATGTCTCCTCTTGTTAAATTTTATAAAACATTTAATACAAGTATACCCATTCAACCAAAAAAAACCAAGATTTTTTTATTCTATAATTAAAAAATTGAACTATAGATAATAAGGAATAAACCTTGTAGCTTTTTAACACTAATCTTAACTTATAATTTATAAAGATTTATTTTTTTACTCTTCTATTCCCAAATTTTAAAAAGAAACCACATTCTTTATCTTCACTAAGTAAGTCTATTTTAAGCACTTTCAAAAAATAAAAAATACAAGTCCTAAATACCTTTAGAACTTGTATTCCAAAAAAATTTTAGTTTTCTTTATAAAAAATCGAATCATTAACGTAAGATCTAGTCACTCTATTGATAAGATTATTCATATTTTCTAGTAAATCATTTTCACCTTTGTGAAGACACCAATCAAAAATTACGCCTCTAGCAACAATAAAAAGATCTTCTGTAATTTTTTCTGGAGAAACAGTTGAAATTATTTCATTGTTACTTTGTCCTTTAACAATAACTTCTTTTAATAAATCTTGCATAAGTCTACCGTGTGTTAAAAACATATTGTTACTTGTAACATAAAGATTAGACACTTTAGCAACACCATCTCTAATAGAAAGTTCTGCATAAAGTTTAAAATATTCGATAATTTTTTCTGAAACAGTTCGATTAGAGTTAATAATTTTTTCTGAATTTTCTTTAAAAAATTCATCTCCCTGGTGAAAAATTTCAACTAATAAATCAAACTTAGAATTAAAATAGTGGTAAAAAGTTCCTACCGATATATTTGCTTTCTTAGCAACATCATTTACAGTTATTTTTTCATATCCATAAGTCTGGATTAGTTCAATACCACATTTATATATTTTACTTTTAGTTTTTGATGCCTGCTTACTTCTATTTGTCATTTTTTTTTCCAATAATTAAAACCTCCGCCATTATTATAGCAAATTAATTTTATTATTTTCAAGAAAATTATTCAATATTACTTGCAACTTCATACGCATCCCAAATAGCATACATAATATTTGATACTCTGTTGGCATCTCCAATAACATGAATATCTTTTGATATATTTTTAATCTCAGCAAATAGACTTTTTTCAGATTCATAACCTACAGCTAAAACAACAGAATCTGCTTTAATAGATTTTTCTCCATCTGCAGTTTCAATAATAAGCGTTTCACCATCATAAGATTTAGCTTTTGCAGAACCTATTGTATTTATGTTGTTAAAGGGAATAAGTGCTTCTAGCATTTCGCTATTAGCATGGCATAATGGACCATTAATTGACAAAATTTTAGGTAATGCTTCTATAATTGTTACATTTTTATCTTTTTCTTTTAACCATAGAGCTAATTCACAGCCAACCAATCCTCCGCCAATAATAACAACTTCTTTTCCTGTTTCTTTTTCTCCTAATAAAACTTCAGATGCAGTAAATACATCTCCTTTTCCAAGAGAGAATACTTTTGGTTTTGAACCAGTTGAAAGAATAATTTCATCAGCATCAAAATTATGAATTTCATCAGCAGTAATAGTTTTATTTTTATGAACTTCTACCCCTAATCTATTTAATTCATATTCATACCAGTCTGCTAATAAATGATCATCCTCTTTAAAATCAGGAGTTCCCCCAGGGATAAGGTTTCCACCTAGTTTGCTTGTTTTTTCAAATAGAACAGGTTGATGACCTCTTAAAGTAAGTACTCTTGCTGCTTCACATCCAGCAACTCCTCCACCAATAATAAGAACTTTTTTTGCTTTATTAGTAGGAATAAGTCTTTCACTTCTTTCTCTACATGCCTCAGGATTTACAGCGCAGTTTAATGCCGAATATTCTTGGATTCTTCCCATACATCCTTCGTGACATGATAAACAAGGTCTAATAGATTTGAATCCATTTTTTCTTAATTTATTTACATAGTGAGCATCAGCAAGTAAAGGCCTTCCTAGAGAAATAATATCACAAGCTCCATCATTTAAAGCTTCTATTGCTAAATCTGGATTATCCATTCTTCCAGCACATATTACAGGAACATCTACAATTTCTTTAACCATTTTAGCATAAGGGATATATAAACCTTTTTTCTGATACATAGGAGGATGATTCCACCACCATGAATCGTAAGTTCCAACATCCACATCAAGAGCATCATAACCATATTTAACTAATAATTTAGCTGCTTCTAACCCTTCTTCTAAATCTTTACCTTTTTCTTCAAACTCTTCTCCTGGTAAAGCTCCTTCTCTCCAATCTTTTATAAAGCTTTTAACACTATATCTTAGAGTTACAGGAAAATCTTCTCCACAAGTTCTTTTAATTTCCTCTACTACTTCTCTTGCAAAACGTAATCTATTTTCTAATGAACCACCATATTCATCGGTTCTATTGTTAAATAAAGATATAGCAAATTGGTCTAATAAATAACCTTCATGTACAGCATGGATTTGAATGCCATCAAAACCAGCTCTTTTAGCATTAAATGCTCCTTTTCCAAATTGAGTAACAATCTCTTTTATTTCTTCTTTAGTAATAGCTCTACATGTTTTATCAAGCCATCTATGTGGAATTTCTGATGGAGCTATAGGAGGGAATTCTCCCAAATTTGTTGGAATAGTAACTCTTCCAAATCCACCTGATAATTGCATAAATATTTTTGAACCATATGCATGAATTTTTTCTGTCATTTCTCTTGCTGTTCTTACAAAATGTACATCATTGTATGTAGAGCAAGGACAATTAGGCATACCATGTTCTTCAATAGTGTTATCAACAAAGGTAACTCCAGTGAAGATAAGTCCTACTCCTCCTTTGGCTCTCTCAACATAATAATCAATTCCTCTTTGATTAAAACCGCCTTGGGAATCTCCTAATCCTAAAGGACCCATAGGAGCCATTGCAAACTTGTTTTTAATTTCACATGAGCCTATAAAAGCTGGTTCATAAAGAATATTGTACTTTTGTTCCAAAATAAAACCTCCATTTTCGAATAAGTTCACCGAATATATTCGGTTAATTTTAGGATAGCACTTTATATGCCGAATGTCAAAATTTTCTTAAAATTAAAAATAAAAAAATACAGATTTCTTAATAATTTAAAATTATAAGGTATCTGTATTTTTTATTTCATCATCTATTTAGTCCATAAATATAATCTTCTATCATTATATTAAAGCTTTCTTCTAAATCTACTTGATTTTTAAAATATCCAAGAAAATATAGTGAAATAAACCCATGAAGCATGCTTCTTAATGCTCTACTTTTATGAATAATTTCATCTTCTGTCTTAACATAGTAATTAAGTACTTGTTTTATTATCGCTGAAGTAGTATTAATAAGATTTTGTACTTCTTCAGATTTTAAATTTCTGATATTAATATATAAAAAATATGCTGTTCTATTGTCAAATGCAAATTCTTTATACACTTTTGCAAAAACCCTTATAGCATTTTCTCCACTTATTCCAATAAGTTGTTCCATTAGTTTTGCATTCAAATCTTTAGTAAGTGATATTGTCATATATGTTTTTAACTCTTCCATATTTTTAAAATGATTATAAAGAGAAGGATATTTTATATTAAGTCTTTCTGCAAGATTTTGAAAAGTTACATTTTCAAGTGTAATTTCATTAGCTAACTCAAAAGCTTTTTCTATTATTTTTTCTTTAGTCAAATTTCTTTTTTTTACCATGAAATAACTCCTAAACTATATCTTTTTAATAATTTTATCATTTTTTATAGAAAATTTCAAACAATTATGAAACTATTAACTATATTTTATATTGACAAACTATAAAATATAGTTTAATATTTTGGTATAAAGGAAGTGATACAGTATGAAATTATGGAAACGAAATTTATTTGTATGTTGGGTAGGTTGCTTTATTACAAGTATAAGCCTTAGCCAAATTGCACCACTTTTGCCTATATATATAAAAAATCTTGGAATAAATAATCCTGCTAAAATAGCATCTTATTCAGGATTAGCATTTGGAATTACTTATATTATTTCAGCAATTTTTTCACCTATTTGGGGAAGTGCAGCTGATAAAATAGGAAGAAAGCCCATGCTTCTTAGAGCAAGTTTTGGAATGGCATTTGTAATTGGTGCCATGGGGTATGCAAAATCTGTGAATATTCTTATTTTACTTAGACTTTTACAAGGAACTATAACAGGATATATTACTGCTTGTACTACTCTAATTGCTACTCAAACCACTAAAGAAAATGCAGGGGCAGCACTGGGAACTCTTTCTACAGCAGGAGTCGCAGGATCATTATTTGGACCTATTGTTGGTGGATTTATTGAAAGTAATTTCGGTTTTAAAAATGTATTTCTAATAATTGGAAGTTCTTTAATTATTGTATTTCTTACTACTTTAATTTTTGTTAAAGAAAATTTTGAAAAAAATGAAAAGAGTATACTGAAAATAAGAGAAGTTTGGGAAGCTATTCCTCAAAAATCTTTAACTCTAATTTCATTTTTTACTTATTTTATAATGTCCGTTGGACTATATTCTGTAGAACCTATTGTAACAGTTTACATATCAGAACTTAGTGGTAATATTAAAAATCTTTCACTAATATCAGGATTAGCTTTTTCTATATCGGGGTTGGCAAATATCATATCAGCTCCAAAATTAGGAAGGCTTTGTGATAAAATTGGAGTAGAAAAAGTAATGTTATTTTCTTTAATTATTTCAGGACTTCTCTTTATTCCACAAGCTTTAGTAAAAAATGTTTCACAGTTTATAGTGCTTAGATTTTTACTTGGCTTAACAATGGGGGGGCTTGTTCCAGCAGTTAATATTTTAGTAAAAAAAATTACACCAAACTCCCTTACTGGAAGAATGTTTGGAATAAACATTGCAGCTGGTTATTTAGGAGTTTTTTCAGGTTCTATTCTTGGTGGCCAAATAACAGCTTTTGCTGGTGTAAGATGGGTATTTATAATGACAGGGATTTTACTTTTGGCAAATGCAGTACTTATTTATTTCAAAGTTTATAAAAAAGGAGGCATATATAAATCAAAAGATTATTACGTAAAAGATAGCATTAGTTGTGATTAACTTATAAAGTTGCATTGTCGCTAGAAATTTTGAATTTAATTTTAAAGAAGTGGTTGTATTTAATTTTGAAATCTTCATTAAATGTAGCAAGTCTAATGGAAGATTATTCTGAAGAATGGGACAAATATATACAGCAAGAGAAATTTTTCAAGTTTGATATAATTAGTATTTTGTAGAATATGTTATTTATATAAGCCATACTATTTTCAGTATATACTATAAAATTATCTTGATATTTTATTAAAAATATGTAAGTTTTATAATAAAAAAAACTCAAAAATTCTAAGATAATTTTTTGAAGTTTTGAGTTTTTAATATTATTTTTACTTACTTACTAAATTTAGTTCTAATCTAATCAGAGAATCTTTTCCCACCTGTGCTTAAATACAACTGCTGCTGCCTTTGGTTGTCTATCTCTTGTAAATACTCCTTTGTGATTTCCATCAACCCTCATAATTCCTTCTGTCGTCTGAAAATCGGCAAAATTCCAAGCTAATTCACCTTGTATAAAATCATAACTATCAAATACTTTGAAATTCATTTTAAGATATTCTACTTGATATTCTTCACTCCACATTATACTTGGTAACTTATGCATTCCTGCCATTGTATCAGTACCAAACTCTGTGAATACAAATGGTATATTAAGATTCTTTTTTTCCCACCTGTTCATCTCATCACGAAAAAGTATTTCAGCTTCTTCTATTTCTGGACCACCACTAATATACCATCCATAGTAACGATTAAGACATATGAAATCACATAATGGGTAACATTTACACAATTCTGGCTTACTATTTTTTTCAAAAGCCCCAGTCATTGGACGATTTTGTGGATCAAAAGAACGTGCTGCCTCAAAAATATCTTTAAAATATTTGTATGCATGATCCGTGATTGTTTCTGGCTCATTAAATAAACTCCAAGAGATAACTGAAGGATGATTTTTATCTCTGGTAATCATCTCTTGAACATCTCTAACGTGTGATAATTTCAACTGTTCTACTGTAGGTGTTTCAAAAAAATATGTGTAATTTCCTCCTTCTCCTGCTGCAACAAAATTTCTTGTAGAACGCATCATTCCTACTGCAGCAACCTCATTAATAATCAAAAATCCTTCTTCATCTGCAAACTGATACCACTCCTCAGCATATGGATAATGACTCGTTCGAAAACAATTTGCATTTGACCATTTCAAACATTCAAAATCTCTTTTTACAATACTCCAGTTAAAGCCTCTTCCAAATATAGAGAAATCTTCATGTTTTCCAAATCCTTTTAAATAAACAGGCTGTTCGTTCAATAATATTTTTGTGCCATCAATTCGTATTGTACGAATCCCTATTTTTTCAGTATATTCATCAATAATCTGTTCATTTTCAATTATCTGAATGACTATATTATATAAATAAGAATTTCTTACTTGCCACAAATGGGCATCTTTAACCTGAAGTACGCCTTGAACACCTATTTGTTCTGCTACAATTTTTTTATCAGCATCAAAAAGTTTTACTTTTACTTTATTTTTTCCCGTAGTAATAACTTCATACTTGACTTCAGCATCTTTCCCATTCAAAGCATAATCAACACTGTAATCTTTTATATTTTCTCTAGGAATAGACAAAAGCCATACACTACGCTGTAATCCAGAATAATTAAAAAAATCAAAGTATGGCTTTGCAAGTTTTCTTCCATTATCAAAAACTTTCGTTGCTCCGCATGGAAGACTTGTCTCATTGAGCTCGTTGTTAATTTTAACAACAATTTTATTCATTTCTCCGTATTTTGTTGCATCTGTGATGTTGGCAAGAACAGGAAGAAACCCCCCTTCATGACTGGTTATTTCAATTCCATTACAGTAAACAGTTCCTCTATGAGTGATACTTCCAAAACGTATCCATGTCTCTTTTTCTTTCCAGTCTTTTGATATGAAAAAATCTTTTTCATACCAGAAATCGCCACAATAATCTCTACTATAATGATCCGTAAAAAAATCAGCAAAACTTGCAGGTACAGGAATAGATATAGGATTAGGTAATCCATTTGTCCATCCATCATCTATTCCTTTAGATTCCTGATCAAATTGCATATACCACATTCCGTCAAGATTTTGAGTTATACGGTATTCATTATTAATTGGATATAGTTCCGAATAGTCTAACATATTTATTTCTCCTTATTAATTTCTTTATTTACAAACATAAATACTAATGCAAACGAAACAATAGTTGAAATAGCAACTGATACTATTGCCCATTGCCCATACATTGCATAAACAGCTGGAAGAGTAAGAACATTTACAGTCATTTGTGCCGTTCTTGTTACATGGAAAAATCCACAAATTGCTCCTCCAATACCATTTGCAATACAAACTATAATAAAAGGTAGTTTAAATTTTAACAACACTCCATATATCGCTGGTTCTGTAACTCCTCCGATTAATGCACTTATAGTAGCTGGTGCTGCAGTCTCTTTTAACTCTTTATTGTGTGTTTTTAAGAAAATTGCAAAACAAGCTGCTGCAATACCAAAGTTACATCCCACTGTTAATGGAAGTAAATTATCATATCCAAGTACTGCATAATTGTTCATAACAATTGGAATAAATGCCCAATGTACACCAAATATAATCATTACAGGCCATAAGGCTGCAAATAAAAATCCTGCAATTGCTGGTGCAAAGTTCAAAAGAACTTGAGTTCCATCTGCAAGTATGTCACCAACAGCACCTGTAATAGGTCCAATTACAATGAATGATATTGGAATAACTACGATTAAAACAAGTAATGGTGTAAAAATACCTCTTAATAATTTAGGAATAAATTTGTCACATAATTTTTCAAATTTTGCTTGAAAAAAGCAAGCAACTATAATTGGTAATACTGAACTCGTGTAACGGATAAGTTGTACAGGAATCCCTATAAAACTTATTGCCTCTTTAGAACTAAACATTGTCCCTATAGATGGATATACCATTGTACATGCTATTACCATTGACATAAATGGCTTAGCACCAAACTTTTTACCAGCAGTATATGCTAAAAATATAGGTAAAAAATAAAAAATTGAATCTGAAGCAGCATAAAGCAAACTATAGGTAGAGCTATCTTTATTCAACACTCCAATTGTAGTAAACAATACTAAAAATCCCTTTAAAAGACCGCATCCTGTAAATGCACCCATAAAAGGCATAAATATACTTGATACTATATCTATCAATACTGCACTCACTTTACGTTTTTCAGTTGTATTTTCTTCCTTATTTCCTTCAACTTCTTCAATAACCTGAGTATCACCATTATTCATTATTGCATTGAATACATCTGTTACATCATTTCCTATTACAATTTGGTATTGACCACCAGACTGAAGTACTTTTAAAACACCATTCAATTCACTTAGTACATCTTTATTTGCTTTTTCTTCATCCTTAAGTTTGAAGCGAAGACGTGTAATACAATGAGTTAAAGAGATTACATTTTCCTCTCCACCTATATTAGCAACAATATCTTTTGCTAATTTGTTATAATCTTTTTTCATAAAAATTTCCTCCTATTTTTTGAGATATATTAGTGTATCAGTTATTTGAAAAGTATGATAGAATAAAATCATCTAAACTATAACATAATTAATATAGATGGAGGATTTTAATATGAAACTTACTGATTTATGTCAAATTGTTCAAGACATATCTAATATTAATATTAGTATTCTGTCTGATGAGTCCGAATATTTAGAATTCTGTAATACATGGAAATTTCATGATGAGCAGAATCATCTACAACCTGATTATTTAAAACAACTGTTACAAACAATTTCTCCTTTAAAAGTTTTATTCTATCAAGATTGTTACAGAATTTATTTTGTCTTTCTATGGATTGATGAAATTCCCGTTGCAATAGGTCCTTATTGTACAGAGATTTTGACTGAGACTGACTATAAAACCATTGTAAAACAAAACAATTTAATTAATCTACCTGCAAAAGAAGTATTAATATACCGAAGCAAATTTGCTATAAGTTCTGAAAGTTATATTATGCACTTAGTTCAGTGTCTTGTAAAATATACATCAAAAGATAGTTTACCCCATACAGCTTTACATCTTCATTATAATACTAATGAATGTGACATAGTAAATGAATTTAACACTTATAAACCTTATTCCTCTCTAGTTCAAGAACGATATAAGATAGAATATGAATTTATGGAAAATATCAAATGTGGAAAGCGTTTGGAAGCATTGAGAAATTGGCGTGAATTACATAAATCTGTAGACTACTTGAAGCATACTATTGGATATACTATGGAAAATGCAAGGATATCAGCAGCAGTAACTCGAACTATAATCCGTATTGCTGGAATGCAAACTGGTCTCCCTGCAGAACTTAGCGATTGGTTGACTAGTCAAAGTGCAAAAATTATCCGTCATTCAAAAAATATTGAAGAAATAAATAAAGAACATGAAAGATTAATACAAGCTTATTGTAATACAATTCATTCATTTAAAAATAAAAAATATAGTAGTCTCGTCTTAAGCTGTATTTATCACATTGAGCATATGTATCAAAATGAAATCATCATATCTAGTTTAGCAGATGAACTTGATGTAACAGTCAACCATCTTATAAGTCAATTTCGTAAAGAAACAGGAATAACTCCTGGACAATATTTAAGAAAAGAACGCATGCAGCATGCAACATGGCTCCTTTCCAGTAGCAAGTTATCTATTCAGGATATTAGTTCAAAAATAGGAATTCATGATGCAAACTATTTTACAAAACAATTTCGTAGAGAATATGGAGAAACACCTAGCGAATATAGAAGAAAAAGGAAGAGCCTTTAACCCAATATCATTAAGTTAAGAAAAAAAACAAAGAACAGATTATGTTAAAAGCATACCTGTTCTTTTTTTCAATTTTTTAAAATAATTCTTGACAAATTTATAGAATTTTCTAGCGAAATCCTTATGTATAAATATATTTTTTAAGGAAGTTCATAAATGAATAAGAATGTAAAAACTGTAAAGAATAAACTAGAAAGCATTATCAAAAACATAGCTGAAAATTTTAACGTTGAAAGAAAAATTATTATAGTTTGTAATCGAAATTATGAAAACTATAATACCTTTGAAATTGTAAAAGAAAAAGACTAAAACTATTTTATTTTACTAAAAGAAATTAAAAGCATAAGTATTTCTTCTTCTTTTGTTTTGCCAAAGACAGAAATATTTGATGAAGAGCCTTTTAATCACAAGAATAAAAACAAAATAGATAAAAAATAACAAATGAAATTATAATTTTTACCTGAAAATAGTAATTTTTATTATCTACCCTATGAATAAAAAGAAACTTATCCTATGAATTTTAGAATATTTAGATTTCCTATAGCTACAGATCAATATGAGATTTTAGTTAAATACTTATCAAAGGATGAATTTTCTATAGAAAAATTAAACGAGCTTTATCATATGAAATTGGGAATTGAAACATTTTTTGGAAAATTAAAAAAATACAGGTAAACTCTAAAAAAAGATGACTCTTGTTTAATACAAAAATCATCTTTTGAATTTAGCCTAGTCTTTTTTGTCCTTGACAAAGGGTATTGATTATTAAACGAGAGTCTTTTATTAATTTATCCTAATTTTTCAATGACTTTTTTATGTTTCATTATCATTCCTTCACGAACTCTTTTTAAAAATTCTGATCTGATTTTTTTATTTATAAGTAAAATTCCCAATAAATTTCCTATAAACGCTGTCAATTTATTTCTATTCGCAAAGTCGTAATATCCTATTTTTTTATAATAGTCATGATCTGCTTTAAATATTCCCCTTGATCTATATATAAAATCTCTAAAAATCTTCTGTCCTGATATATAATAAAACGCTGATTGTACCGTAATGTTGTTCTCTATAAAATATTCTAATGATTTAGCTGCATTTTTTAGTCTTTCATTCATTTCTGCACTATTATCAACTTCATCACTGATTACATCCACCAGATTCATTTTACTTACTTCTGATCTAGCTTGTATCTCCTCCCTTAAATTTACTATTTGAGATAACTCTCCTGAAACAAGATATACAAGATGTTTCCCTTGATTCATCGGTCTATGTCCATTTATAAAGCTTCTATCATAAAAGATTTTTATTCCAGATGTAAAATACCTATCTTTTACTTTTACAGCCATTACTATAGCATCAGCTTTCGGCATTTTATTCTTATAAATATCAATAAGATCATCATTATAGACACATTCACCTGCAAACCCACATTTAATACATCCTAGACAACCACCCTGTATTTTTATTTCATTTAAATTTATTATTTCTAAATCATATTTTAACTCTCTACCAAATTTATTTATCATATTCTTTAAGTTAATATCTTTGGCTGTATAATCAGTTATCACTAGTATTTTTTTTGCTTTTGATTTAGCTACACTAACACTTTTTTCCAAATCATATCTAAACTTATTTTTAATTAATTTTACACTTCTTTTTGTTTGACTAATATCAGTTAAAAAAACTCTCTTAAAATTATTGAAAAATTGTATAAGCATGTTTTGTTCTTTTGTTTTTAACAAATCATGCATTTCCGCCAAAAAACCTTTTACATATTGCATTCCAAGATCTTCAGATATTTCCCATATATAGTTTTCTGCCATATTGTCATAGAAATGTATTGAAGTTGTCAGTAAAGTCGCATACTTTCCTTTAAATAAATCTGCATCTGTGTATTCAAATAATAATTCTATAAACCTTTTCAACTGTCCCGGCACAGTAAAATGATATACTGGTGTTATCCAAAATACGGCCTGTGACTTTTTTATAGAATCTATTACCTCCTCAATTTTTTCACTGATATTCTCATATGAATTAATTTGCTGAGCCACATCAAATTCCTCAAATTCTATGTCTTTATTTTGTTTTTTTATAAACAGATAATGATTATAAGTTACACTTACTTTTCCCTTTGGGCTTCCATTTAAAACTGTTATTTTCATTTTCCCTCCTAATTTCAATTATTAGTTTGTTGCAAAACTCCAACACATTTATTTTACTTGTATAAAAAACTACGTTTTTTCTCTAATCTCCCCACCTTTGGTGGGGAGATTAGAGAGAGATAGGGAGTCGGGGTAGAGCCCGAACCCACGGCAAGGAAATATCCTCGCCACTCCATAATTCGACTAAAGACTTAAAAGCCTAAGTCTCATTAAAACCAATAAAAATCTTATTTGCATTATTTTTAACTGTGTACATATATTTTTTTAGTTTTGCAACTAGCTATCATCTAATTATTGATATACTAAACCAATAGTCTGAACACAAAATTTTATTTATCACGCAGATTTTTAATCGTCTCTATGCTTTCCTCTACCCATTTCAATTGCGCTTCATTCAATTTTTTCCCCATATTTAAAGTCATACTATTGTAAGTATATATTTCTTTTCCTTCTTCAAACTCAATCAAGTGTTTATCTATTTTTTCATATTCTTTTTTCTTTTTCAATTCTCGATTCCGAAATTCTTCTAAATTTTTCAAATTATATTCTTTTGGAATGAGGTATCCAAATGCCATTTTAAGTAACAGTTCTGATTTCATTTTTTCCTCTTCACAGGATTGCATCATATATTCACGGAACTCTTCTCTTCCTTTTTCAGTAATAATATATGTATTTTTTTGTCTTCCAATATCACTTACTGATTTTTTTTCAATAAGATCTTCTTCTTCCAATTTTTTTAACATAGGATATATCTGTCCGTAGCTTTCGCTCCAAAAATATTTAAATTGACTATCTATCCAATTTTTCATGTTATATCCGCTGAGCTCTTTTTTATAGAGCATTCCTAATATTATATATTTTGTCCTGTTTACTCTAGCCATAATTTCCCTCCTTCTACTATATATCTAAAAGATATATCTTCTTGATATATAGTACTTTTTTTTATTAGTTTTGTCAATATCAAAATTTTAGAATTATATATATACTGCAAAAAAGAATCAAGAAAAAATACTTCCACTCAATTTTTTTAATATAATATCTCCTATGACTATCTTTAAACTTAAAAATATTTTAAATGAGATCTTTGCATGGTAATTAAGTTGAAATTACTTTAAATCTTTTGATTTTATACACAAATAAGATATAAAATAAGAATGGATAATCATTTATGTATAGAGAAAATAAAAAATTTGGTTTTGGAGATTTAGCTATAGAAAAGAAATATAAAAATGATTTCTTGGCAATTGTTAATACATTATTCGATTGGAATTTTATTAGAAAAATACTAAAATTAAATCTTCAAAAAGATTTTAATGTGATAGGTCAACCACCATATTTAGAACTGTTATTTTTCAAAATACTACTTTCTCAAACTTGGTTTAATTTAAGTGATACTAAGGTAGAAAATACTATTAATGAT
This sequence comes from Fusobacteriaceae bacterium, assembly GCA_016938425.1. Classification (GTDB taxonomy): domain Bacteria; phylum Fusobacteriota; class Fusobacteriia; order Fusobacteriales; family Fusobacteriaceae; genus JAFGUR01. The sequence goes on along the minus strand of JAFGUR010000166.1, from coordinate 4,647 downwards.
AGGATTTCTTTTATCAAATTTTTAAATCTTTCTATTAAAAGTTATACACCAAACTATTCAACTATATCATGGTTTAGAAACTCATTAATAAAAAATATTCTAGATAAAAAATTATTTTTGAAAGTTAATAGGTAGCTTGAATCAAAATAAATTTTGGTAAAAAATGAAACTATTGTTGACGTATCAATAAATTTATCTAGTAGAAGACCTAGGAAAATTAATGATTTAGTAAAAGAAGATAGAGGAGAAGAAAAAACTCAAGAGACTGTTTCTGAAACTAAAATTGCAGTAATATACTCTGATGATAAAGAAGCAAGATGGATAAAAAAGTATGGCACATATTTGTATGAATATAAAATTCATAACTCTATAAATGAAAGAAGGTTATATTTTATATGGAGTAGTGCTTGGAGCTAGCGAATCAGATACAACCATCTAGAATCAATTTTAAATGAAATAATACTTAAAGAAGATCTTCCAATTTTAGCAAATAAAGAATATACAAGTACTAGAAATAGTTAGATTTTAGAATCAAAAAATTAGCAACTGAAGAAAAGAAATATAATAGAGAAATAAGTAAATTTAAATACGTAATCAAATAAACTTTTACCCTACTTAAACTATATTTTTGCTATACAAAATATAGATACATAAGTCAAAGAAAAGTTGAACTATAATAATCATATTAGCATAATTCTTTTGTATTTTTCATCTAAAAGTTCAAAATAAATTTTTTTTAGTAATTTTATTCTTTTTCTTATAATTTAAATCTCTGCTATTTCTATCTCTTAAATTATAGTTTTCTAGTAATAAATAAAGGAAATTAACTCTTAGTCAATTTCCTTTATTTATTTCATTTAATACTTTAAATATTTTTTCCAATTTAAGATATTCTTCATCCTCAATTCCATCATTATTTAAAACAAAGGAATCTATTTCACTTATTTTAATTTTAATTTTCCTAAGAATATTTTGAACATCTTCTAAAGGTTTTGTAAGTTTTACAATTTGGGCTTCTTCAATTAATGAGGATTTTTTTTCGAGAGCTCTCGAAATATTTTTTCTCTCTTCCTTGATTTGTTTTCCTGTAACTATTTCACCTGTAATAACTTTTTCTTTTAATTCATCAGGAGTTTTTTTATTTAAAACCTCTTTTATTGCAACATCACTTAATGAAACTATTTTCTCTCTATTATTTGGATACTCTATTGAAAGCTCAAATCTTCCAATAAATATACTTACCTGATCTTTATTAAGTCCTAATGACTCATACCAATCCATAAAAGATTTATCATGAGATTTTATAAAAATTTCTCTTGCTTTTAATAGATTTTTTCCTATTTCTAAAGAAATTTGACCTATTTTTTTCCCTTCATGCAAAAGAGCTTTTTCATAATTTTTCAAATTATTTATATCATCTTCATCTAAATCTGTAATTGCTTTATAATCAAAGTGTAATTCTTCTTCTATTGACTGAGAAATATAACTTTCCATTGCAGAAACTGTTGTTTCCTCTGTATCACTCCTTCTTAAACTTCTAAGTTTATTCTCTCTAGCCATTCAAAATCTCCTTTGCTACTTCCATATAATCTTTAGCTCCATTTGATTTTTTATCTATTTCAAATATAGTTCTTTTATCAATCCCTAATTCTCCTAATTTTGCATTTACTCTTATAGGTTTATAAATTTTATAATCATTATAACTTTCTATTAACATTTCATAAGCATCTTTTGATATCCCTGCTCTTGTATTTAAAAGTGTTGGTAATATCCCTTTTACTTTCAATTTTTGATTTAATTTTTTTGTTGGAACTTTTAATGCTTGAAATAAAACATTAAGTCCTTCTAAGCTTAAAAGCTCACATTGACAAGGTATAATTAAACTATCTGATACTGTTAAAGCATTCAACGTGAAAATTCCCATACTAGGTGGACAATCTATTAAGCAAAAATCATAGTTTTCATGAATTAAAGACCTTTCAATTTGATTTTTCAAAATAGACTCCTTGTTATATGTATTATTAAGTTCCAATTCTGATAAAGTCAATTCTAGAGTAGATCCAATATAATCAAATTGTTCTCCTTTTGTTATTGATTCTTCTACATTTTTAAGCTCTAACAAAACATCCTTTGTTGTCGCTTTTAATTTTTCATCTGTTATCATAAATGTTAAACTAGATTGAGGGTCTATATCAATCACTAAAACTCTTTTTCCTAATTCTTTCAAAGCCGCTGCCAAACTGTGTGTTGAAGTTGTTTTCCCAACGCCACCTTTTAAATTATATATGCTTATAATCTCCAATCTATAATCCTCCTTTAATTTGAATTTTCCCAATTTTACTATCATTATCATACTCTATTTTTAAATATTCATCTTCAAACTCTCCAAAAGTTTTAAAAATTGGAGCTACATCTTCTAACAAAAATTCAATACCTTTATTTTTAGCAATTTTAGACACTTCTAAAATAAATTTAGTAGGACTTATATATTCCCCTATTATTTCATTTTCACTTTCTTTTACTTTAAATAATTTTTCCACTTTTTCTTCTTTAAATTCTATCTCTACTTTTTGATTTAAAGGTTTTTTAAATTCAAAGCTTTCAAAATCTAATTCATTGTCATTTATATACTCAACAATTAAAGGCTTTTTAGATTTTTCAAAAATTATTCTCATTGTTTTATCATCTTTTGCTTCTGCTTCATCTAAAAATTCTTGATAAACTATTTTTTCTATTTCATCCTGAATTTTAATATCTAATTTTTCAAAATCTTCAAAAGAATGCCTAATAATAATTTCAGCTACTTCAACTTCTTCAATTTCTGTGTAATTTTCATTTATTTTATTATTTTTCTTTTCATCTTTAGCTTTTTTATTTGCAATATACTCATCTGCATAATTTTCTTTTAGTGCTTTACTTAAATATGCTTTAAATGAACTAGGATTTTTTAATACAACATATTCACATGTTCTCAAAACATATTCATAACCATATTGTTTTATAGAATCATTAAGGAACTTTTCCATCGTTTTCATATATTTAACTCTATCTGGTAAAATCTCCATTATTTTATCAAGATTAAGCTCTGCATCAATAAGCCTTTCTTCTGTAGATGTTATAAGCATTTCAATATTCTTAAACTCAATTCTCTCAGCATGAAAAGTTTCTCTTTTAGCCCTATTATGACTTTCGTCATAAAAAACTTCCAATTCTGCTAAATCCCATTTTGCACCTTTTATTATATTAAAATCCTTGATTAAATATAATTTTTTCAACTCATTTAATGCTTTTTCAACAATTTCAATTGTTCTTTTAAGTTGTCTTTTATCCCACTTTAAAGGAATTCTTCTTGCAAGAAAAAAAACAGGCCTTCTAACATAAAGCTCATAATTTCTCCATTTTTCTGTCAAAGTATATATAGACCTTGCTATACTATTTTCTATTTTTAAAAGAATTTCACTATCAAAAGTCAGATATCCTGTTGTAATTATATTATTATAAAAATCATCTGTAAAAGTAATTTGATAAATTTCTTTGATTCTTCTATCATCAAATTTATCAAGATTTTTATATTCTTCATTTTCTCTCGTTATAACTCTAACATCCATTATATGTGTTAATATTAAATCATTAATAATTCCTTTAGCTGAACTGGAATAAAGAGAATTTTTAAATCTATAATTAGTTTGTGCTAATGTATACATAGCACTTTTTAATTTTGTGTAGTAAATCTTATTTTTTACCCCTAGACTCTCTAATATTTCGTTTGCTGTCACAAAAAATCTCTTACTATAATTATGATTTCTCATAATTTTTGTTAACGCAATAAAAACTCTTTCTTCAAACTCTCCAGGTATTGAATAGCCATCTGGAGGCTCTATCTCAACATAAGAACTTCTATCATGCTTAAATAAATAAGTTTTTTGTTGGTTTTTCTTCCTTTTGGTATCTTTTGAAAAAAGAGGAAGTTCAACTATATTCATTTCCATTCTAATAATATCTTTATCTTTTTCAAGCTCCACAAGAGACTCGTCAATATCTAAATATTCTTCAGTGACTGTTTTTACAATATCCTTTGATATTTCGCTCATAATTCCCTCTACTTTAACTTATACCATATTTAGTTATTACATTAACTTATACTTCCTTCAACATTAACTTATACCTTTCTAACACTATACATTAACTTATACTTTCTAAAAGACTATATTTACATCATATTATACCTTTTATAAAAAAATTGACATAAGATTATACCAAATAATAGGCTTTATACATCAACTTATACTATTAATTATCAAATTCATTAAAAAAAGGTGTAATTTAATGTAAATATACACTTAATAATATAACCAAAAAGACAAAATGTCAATAGGAAAGTTAAAAAAAAGTATAAGTTAATGTAAAAAAAATTGAAAGGTATAAGTTCATGTTGTATATGGTATAACTCTAAGTTGGTTAAAGTATAACTTAAAGATGACTTATAGTGTAAGTTAATGTAAGAAGATAGTGTAACTTAATGTAGAGAATAAGTATAAGTTAATGTACATCAAATAGTTGTTTAGAGTAATAAAATCAAGAGTTCTAAGAATCTCTTAATAGTAGTTAATATTTTATATAATATAACAACAACTAAAATTTTGTTGT